>WAPZ01000034.1 GCA_015520535.1 Candidatus Heimdallarchaeota archaeon | reverse complement strand
GGTATAGCGGCTATACGTACGGGTACAAAACCATTCAACCGTTTCAGGTAGGGGATTGGCGTGTGGACTTTTTTGTAAAAAGGACTAAAGAATATCTGGGCAGCGTGTTTTTTACAGTGAAGAGCGAAGGAAAGGTCTTATGAGAAAAACACTATTTTTCCTACTGATTTTTGTGGGATGTATGAAAGTCCACGTAGGCGATTCCCTCTATCATCATGAGGCTGCCTTTAAATATCATCAGGCAGGCGATTATCAACAGGCTATTTACCATTATCTTCGCGCAATTGAAATGGATTCTGTGTATGCGCCATTATATTCCCGTCTGGCGGAGTGTTACTACCACATCGGAAAACTCGACAGTGCCCGTTATTACTGGAACAAAGGCCAACAATTGGATCCCAATGATTATTTTGCCCGTGCCAATCTTTATTTTTTAAAGGCCTTAGATTATATAACTCAATTGGGTTTACATCGGAATGTGGTGGTTGGCAAGATTGAGTCTGCCTTAAAATCCCTTTTAACACTGAGTAATGATACTGGCTTACCGCCGGAGCTTATTTTGTTAATTGCTGAAACATTATCGGGATTGAATAACAGGGCTTCGGCAGACTGTGGAGGGAAGGGTATTTTTTTACTCAGCGAAAATTTTGCCCGCAAAAACAATTTGTTGCTTCAGCCTGTCAGTGCCGGCACAAACTCTCATGTTCCAAGTAACGGATACGATGAACGTCAAAATCCTATTGCCGTATTGAAGGTTCTGCGAAGGGTATTTATGAAGGGCATTTATGAATATCGCCACGGGCGGAATTTAGATATGCTTTCCTTTCTGCAATATTACTTGCGGAAAACCACGTGTTTTTCCGAAGAGGAAATTGACGATCTCGCAGAGAAAATTCTGGAAAAATTTATCAGGGTTCGGCGTCTTCCCTACAATTTACGGTATTTAACCAAAACCATTAAAAAATTTAACCGCCAGGCTCAGATATTCTTTCTGGGGAGCGATGCGGGGGCCGGAACATTGCAAGGACGTCATTCTACAAAGCCAATCACCGATAGTTTACGGTTTATTCTGAATTATTATGCCTCTTTAACCAAAAAGGTTCGGTCAGAGCTGGAACGCTCTCAATTATTTTTTAATATAGGGGTATTGTATTTTTATTTAAATGATTATCAAAAAGCTGAATTTTATTTTTTAAGAGCTCAGTATCACGACCCCCAAAATATTAATATTTTATATGCATTAGCTCGCCTTGCAATTTTTACCGGAGAATATGCCAAAGCCCGGAATTACTATTCGCGGATTCTCTCTCTTGATTCCACCAATTGGCGAGCCTTTTTAGAATTTGCAGAATTAGAAATTATTACCGGGAATATTGCGCATGCACGGGAATTACTGGAACGCTCAAAGCAGTTAAATAATGGGAATATTCGAGTGCAACATGATTTGGCAATAATTCAGTTTTTTATGGGGGATACGGAAGCGGCTGTCCGGAGGTTGGAAAAAATTGCCAACCACAAATCCCCTATGGATTTTCTTATTTATTATCATCTGGGATTGCTCAAAGCATTAAGGCTACAAATGCATTTTGGTTTTTACCGGGAGGAACTGGGAAGCTTTACTGTTGCCGTAACAGATACATTACGAAAAGTAACTGTTAAAATTGATACCGTGAAAGAAGAACGCCCGTTTATATGGCCGGTGGAGGGATTCCCCAGTATAACCTCCTTTTTTGGATGGCGACCCAATTTACAAGGGATGCCGCAACGTATTTTTGAGTTCCATACTGGTCTGGATATCGATGGAGCTACCAATGATCCCATTTTAGCCGTCGCAGATGGCGTGGTTATTTATGCCGGATGGAAGAGTGGATATGGAAAAACAGTTGAATTAAAACATATTATTCACGGTAAAGTTTTTTACACCAGTTACCACCATTTAAGCAAAATAGAAGTATCCGAGGGCCAGCAGGTGCACCAGGGGGAACGCATTGGCCGAATGGGTGCTACCGGTAAAACCACTGGTGATCATCTTCATTTTGACATCGAGGTTGATGGGAAATATGTGGATCCCCTCCTGTACCTCAAAATAATAGATGAATATGCGGTACGGATGCGGTAAATCTGGTCTTCCCCCAGTTTGTATTTTTATTTCCACAAAATAAATACTCCATGTGTCAAAAAATACATGGCAATATCTTGTTTATTAATAAAGTACGCGAAAATTCCCTGGCATATTGGTTGCAGATTTTTTTATGCAAGATAAATGAGGGGGATAACCATGAAAAAAAGATATTGGAAAATGTTGTTCTTGGCTATTTACGTCTTCCTTATTTTATCATGTGTTACTAGCCGCCATTTACAGAACTGGAAAATTCCAATTTATACAAGTGACAATAAAGTGATGTACAAAGAAATTCAGACGGATTCCCTGGATGAAAGCAAGCGCATTACCATTACAATCGATTCAGTAGACGTTTCTTTTATTTTGCCGGGTGAAGGATGGAAAAAGAAAATCATCCCGGCTACGGATTCTACTTTGGAAGTGCATCAATTTTATTCTCCTACATGGCCGGATTCGGGACTTTTTATGGAAATCGCTGTGGACGAAGGTTTAATAAATTTTAGAGAGGCCGCTATTGGACTTCGTTTGTTGCTATTGGAAGATTATGGTATTCAATTCGCAGTAAACACCCCTAAAAGAGCAGTTGAGAGTTT
>WAPZ01000033.1 GCA_015520535.1 Candidatus Heimdallarchaeota archaeon | reverse complement strand
TTCCTTGTCATACAATGTCGGGTTTACATGTTATTAGCGACAAGAATAAAAAACGCACTCAAATGAAAAAGTCAATATCAGTGGCATTGAAAACTGCAAATCATCAGCTTTATATCCCTGGTTCATCCTTAAAAGGGGTTTGTAGAACTGCATTGCTTTTTTACTATATTTATGAGGCAGATAATCATCGATTGGAAAAAATAAAGTCGATTGTTAACAAAGCGCTTCACTCCAAGGATAATAAACGTGGGAAAAAGTATTGGGCTAAACACTTTTGCGATCGTTTGGAGTATGAAATTTTTAATTGTGGCTATTCGACAGACAAAGGTATCCAATATCACGATGCGAAATATGATTTGTTAAAATTGATCTCAATCACTGATACGGACACAAAGAAAGTGGCAGAAGCTGGGTGCATTGCCGCTGTAGATGTGTATCAAGCAAACGGAGACATTCAACCTCAAACTCCAGCCGTAGAGGCCATAATAGCAGAGCAAATTTTCCAATCGCGAATCAATGTGGACACGAATTTTATTTTCCGGGCAAAACAGCTTTTGGATAATAATGACGCCTATTTTGGCAAAACTACGTGGATTGGTTTTAAAGACAAGTTTGAAAACTTATTTGGAGTTTCTTTAAATGAACTGGATACATTGTCCCATGAAAAATTAGAACAAAAAATTATTCAACGTATTTTGAATGCGGTTCAGTTGCATGGTCGCATGATTGCACAAAGAGATAAAGATTGGGCGAAAAGAGTGAAAAATGACGATCTGATCAGTTTCTTTGATTCATTGAATGGCTTGTCTGCAACAAAGCTTGGCTATGCGAGTAGCTTTTTAGGAACAACGGTTTTTCTGGCGATGAACGCTAATAAACAGTTGAGACCGCTGTTGGAGAAAATTCTAAAAACTTTTCAAATTGGAAAACCTCCAAAATCTCAGAGTTTTAAAGGTGTAAATTTAGATCGCTTTCCTACATCCCGGCGCATGCAAACTGTGCTTAATGGTGTTGCCAAATCTGTCCCACTTGGCTGGATTGTTTTGTCACTAGAATCGCCGCCGGATAGGCCGATTCAAAACAAAATTGCTGGGGAAAAGGAGGAGGTGCAAGTTCAACAACCGCCGGGGACGGTTACTGCTGAAATTATAGATACAAATACGAAACCGCCACGAGTTCAAATTTTGGAAGGAGAATATAAAGGGGAAATAACCATTTTGCCTGGAGTAAGATTAGAAAACCTAAGATTGGGAAAAGGTTCAAAAATTTACGTGAGATTGCTTAAAGAGAAAACAAAATTAATTAAAGCAGATTTTGTTAGAAAGGCCAATTTGTAGAGTAAGCCAAAGCTTTAATTCTAAACCATTCCAAAGGTGCTATATGGGTGTTGTACATTTTATGGGGCTCGGTAAAGCTGTTGGGGCGGTGACATGTGCGGTTGATTATATTGAGAAGGCACTTGATTTATTAAAAAAGCAAAATCCACCAGAAGGTGTACAACAATTATTTAGAGGAAGCGGAGGAATTTCACATTATGAGGTGGATAAAGGGAAAATTGAAGCGTTAGTACTTTTTACAAGCATCGAAATCATTGAGAGAAAAATGATAGCTTCACCCTATTTGGGAAAGCCCAAGCCGGGACAAGTCAGAGATGAACTTCTAAAAATATTGGAGAAAGTGTGGCGTCGTGTAGATAAAGATAAAGGAAGAGTAATTTACTGGTGTGAAGTAAATATCGATGATTTTAGGGATTGTTTCGATAAAGCTATAAAAATATTTTATCGTTTTAGCCCACCAGGCAAACAAGGCAAGGAGATTTGGTGTAATTTAACAGGTGGAACAAATTCAATTGGTTTTGCATTGCTGTCCGCTGCCCGTTTTACGGCTTTATCCACAAAGAATTATTTAATCGCTCAACGACAAGAATTTAACAATAGTATAATTGTACCGAAGTCGATTAGAATAAATCCAAATTATGATAATTATTTTCATATACTGTCTTTTTTAAAAACTAATGTTGATACCGCCAATTTTTATAGAATACTTCACATTCTAAAATCTTGTGATTCACTCCATACTAAAGAACTATGGTCAAGGCTAACGTCCAATGGATATTTTTCTAACGGAAATTTTGATGTCTTTAAGCGAGATTATCTTCTCAAACTATACGGTTTAGGTTATACAAATTATGACTCTACTAAAGATTTGATTACAATTACAGAGACGGGTATAAATTTCTTAAAAGATTTTGAGAATTTGGAAGAAGAGCTTGCTTTAGGTGAAAAGATAAAGAATGGAAAAGTTGATATAGTTAATGAGTCAAGAAATTGGAGCTGGTTTCAAGAAGTTGATAAATTTTGAAAGGCTAACCCCCATGCACCTCCTCAACTTCGCGCATCCGTTGACAGACGAGCAAAGGCAGAAAATCGAAACGCTTTTGGGACGGCCACTGCAGAGCGTGCGCTACATCCCGGTGCAGATTGATACACAGGGGGATTTTGTAGCGCAAATCCAAGAACTCATCCGAACGATCGATCTTTCGCCACAAGAATGGCAGAATCTGCCCATTCT
>WAPZ01000032.1 GCA_015520535.1 Candidatus Heimdallarchaeota archaeon | reverse complement strand
AGCCTATTGAAAAAATTTATATAAGATGCTGACGTGTGATAAAAATGTTAAATGCTTCCAGTGAAAAAACGACAATTAAAAAACGTAGAAGAGCAATTAAAGATTATGTTGGGAAAGTGATCGAAAAAATTCGTGAAACACATGATACGCACACACTTCATATAGATTTAGGCGAACCACTGGACTTTAAACCGGGACAGTTTGTTATGCTTAAACCGACAATCGATGGAAAATCCATTAGCCGTGCTTACTCTATCTCTTCGCCACCGACTATTAAAGACTATATTGCAATTACTGTTCGGTTAGGTGGGACTTTTACTGTTTCAAAGTACCTCAATGAAGTAATCCAAGTCGGTGATACGATTCCTGTTCGTGGACCATATGGAAAGTTTTATTGGGAAGAAGGAAAAAGTGACGAAATTGTCATGATTGCTGCTGGTAGTGGTATTACACCCTTTCGTTCAATTACGCAATATGTGCTGGATAAAAAACTTTATCATGTAAAAATGAAATTGTTTTATACGTGTCGATACAAAAATGAGATTATTTTCCATGATTTATGGGAGAAGTATGACAAAGAAGTTCCTAATTTTGAAGCACATTTAACCATAACCCGAGAAAAACCGGAAGGTTGGACTCGACATTTGGGTCGGTTTACAGCCGAATACTTTGCTGAACATACAAAAGACCTCAAAAATCCGCTTTATTATATCTGTGGTGCGCCAGCGTTTGTTAGAGCTATCATGGAAATGTTAGAAAGTATTGGTGTTGAAGAAGATAGAATTCTTCACGAAGATTGGTGAGGTAATAAAATTTAGGTGATAAAAATGAGAAGAAGCCGTGAAGAAATTAATAAAGCCTTGAATCGATTATTAGATAAGGCGTCCAAAATAGCCATGGCCGATGGCATAATTACAGATGAAGAACGTGAAGTACTTGAGGAACTAAAAGTTACCATCACAAAAATTGATTATGGAAGCTTAAAAGCTTTAGACAGTGATTTAAGCGAAGTCGAATTTCGTGACCTCCTAGACCACTTGCAAAAGCAAATCTTTGAGGCATTAAGCGAGCGGCTAAAGGAGAAAAAAGGAAAAATCACAGAACAACAGCAAAAAATACTTCAACTTCTTTTGGAAAAGGGCTTACTTCAAAGTCTTTCAGAATAAATTGTTATTTGCACAGAAAAAATATAACAACTGGTCTAATATCAAAAACAGCAAAATCAGCGAAAAACAACCCATCACTATTTTTCTCGTTTTTTCTATATTTTGCTTGGAAAAATCAAAGAGAATACTTCGAATTATATACAATGTCACCGTGCTGGCAATGAAAATTGCCGTGGCTAAAACAGTTTTTTGAATTATAACGAACATTCCCACCACGGTGGTTAAGGATAAGATGTAACTCGCATAGGAAAGTATACTGCTTTTTTGGGGTCCTATTTTAATTGGAAGGGTAATTTTTCCAGCAGCTAGATCGCCTTCCCGATCTCCAATGTCTTTGTGCAGTTCAAAGGCAGTAAAGGCAATGCCGCTAGCGAATAGAAGCCCCCAAATTTTAAACTGGAGATGGGTATTTACGGAAAGGGCTCCTATCAATATTCCGGTGGCTAAAGACCAGCCAACAAGAAGATTTTTTACAAATGGTACTGCTTTTAGTTGAAGTGAATAGAATACGCCAAGGAGAATTAAAATTAACACAATTACAAAGGAGATGAAGCCTAAAAATGCTGCGGCGAGCAAACCAATCACCGTTTCCAAAATAGCGACAACAAGAGCTTCGTTTTTTCTGACTATGCCGCGCGGGATGACGCGCTCAGGTTTGATAATTTTGTCGCTTTCGATGTCAAAAATGTCATTAAAGGTGTTCATTGCCGCCATCAAGAAAAAACCGGTCGCCCAGCCAAAAAGTATTAGTTTTTCGACTTCAATAAGTGTTTTTGCTTGAAGAAAGATTCCCAGTACAACCGTAAAGCCTATTAACGTGGATGTTTTCATCCTAGCTAATTTCATTATGCCAATGATCTTTTGCGTGAGTGTGAAAACAAGTCATCCCTCCTTCATAGAAAAAAGAGAGAAATTTGGCGAGATTTTATTAGACCTCGATTCCTAAGAACGTTCGTGCGAGGCTTCCAATGAAGAAGGTGGCCATGGTAGCTCCAATAATAATGAGAACATTATTGATTGCCGTTTTTTTCACAGAAATTCCAGATAAAACTGCGGTATAAAGACCGGAAAGGAACGAAACTGTGGCTGAAAGAACTACGGCAAATATTGCAGCAACTACGGCATTACTTCCGACAATTGCTGCTACAAAAAAGGGTGTGATTGGTGGGAGTGCGCCAATAATGTAGTAAAAACCGGTCGTTATGGCAGAACTCTTTGCATCTTCGGGGCTTTCTTCTATGGCCAATTGTTTTAAAAGTGTTTTCATTACATTCGGATCCTTTTCTAAAGCGCTTGCTATTTTTATCGCAGTTTCTGGTTTAATTTCGTGACTTTCTAGGGCTTCGATTAATTCTTCTTTCAAAAATTGAGTGCCAATGATTCCTTTTATCTCAATTTCTTTTACTTTTCCAGTATAGATATCATTTTGACTTTTTGCTGAAAGATAGGCGCCGGAGGTCATGGAAAAGGTGCCACCGATGGCAGCAATTAAACCAGCTAACCCAACAAGGAGTGGTTGATTTTGAAAGACACCAGCCAAACCAATTACTAAGGCTAAAATTTCTACCAGCGAATCCGTCATTCCATAGATGGCATCTTTGATTCGTTTTAAATGTTCTTCTTCTCCTAAAAGAAGCTTAATGAGATGTGTTTCATGTTGTATTTCTTGAGTGATAATTTTTTCCAGTTGTGGATAAATATTTGGATCATGTTTAAATTTTTCAAGCACTTCAGCATATCGAATGATACCAACGCGTTCGTCTTGTTCAAGATAATATACAATAAAACTTAGAGGCATAATAAGCGCTAGAATTTTCATAAAAAAGCGTTTGATGCGGGTTCCTATTCCGACTTTATATGTTTTTGAATAAAGTTCCGTGGCAATACCATTCCAAAAATCAGCATGTGTTTTTTCCATTTCAGAGATCTCTTTAAATAAACTCGATTTTTCTCCTTTGGCTTTTCGCGACAAATAGCCATATACTGATGTGGAAACAATTTCATCCTCCCAAAAATCCTTTATTTCATCTTGTGTAATTGGTATTGTGCTCATTTTTAATCACCTTTGTTTAATAATATTTTTTTTACGGGAAATCCGCCTTGGTATGTTCCCGGAAGCGGAGTCGACGTTTCTTTTAAAATTTCAATTTTTTCGTGTAAGGGTTTGACTTCAGTGTAAATAAGACGGCCACTTTCTTTTGTTTTGTTTACAATTAAATGATAGCCGCCATGAGTTTCTGTTACCCATACAATATGGTTCGATAATTTTTCTATCACCATCTCTAAGAGAGTTTCCGATTTTTCGTCAATGTCAACTATAGTATATTCACGACGGTCGTCAAAATGCGAGTTTTTTAGTTGTTCCGCCGAAAGATTTGATTTATGAATGCTTGAAAAAAACTGAGAGTCGATTTTTTTAAATTTTCTTAGTTGATCTGCGTCTTTATTTACGATTGCCTGATATAACTGGTCATTTATTACGTTTATTATTTTAATGGCGGCTTTGAGCATGCTTTTTCTATTAACGTTGATATAAATTGCCATGCTGCTTGGGGGATAGGCTTGAAATGTCTCATTATCATAAGTAAGTAATAAAGAGGCAGCTAATTCTTTTACTTTTTTCAAGAAATAATGTGGTTCCGATTTTTTGATAATTTTTCGACAGCAGATGATTTCACTTTTTTTAAGTTTTGGATAATATTTTCTTCTAATTCCACCGAATAGAACTAAGACATGGTCGGCAGTTAACGTTGGTATGACCATTTCCACAAATTCTTTAATCAACGCTTCGTTCCAAATCAATTGTGTTAATTGAAGGTTCATTCGGCGACCTTCCATTGTGTTTTATTTATTTTTACCGCCAATCCTTTGTGTTGGAGATGATAGAGATGGGCATTGATTTCTGCGATAGCGAGTGAGAATTGGTCGGTCGGGAGGTCAAATTCAAATAACTCTGGTATTAATTCATAGGGTGTGGTGATTTCTTTCTTTTTTAGCTGCTGATATACCTCTTTAATCCTTTTATCGTGATGCTTTAAAAGAAATTTCACGCGTTCCTCTACATTAGTAATTACGTTTCCATGTGCGGGCCAAAACGTGTATGATTTCCATTTGAGCAGTTTTTGAAGTGATTGAAGATATAATCCGAGTCCGTCAAAAGTTTCGGAGCTGTATGATATGATAGGTGAGATTTTATCAAGAATATGATCACCAGAAAGGACGATTTCGTTTTTATGGTCAATATATATTACACAACCCGGTGAATGCCCCGGCACGTGAATCACTTCAAATATTTTTTTCCCGATGGTGAATGTGGTCTGCGTGCCATAGAATTGATTCGTTACAGATAAAGGCGTTCGTATTTTTTGATAAAAGTAATGCTGTTTTGCCAAAGCTTCTAGCACGTCTGGTGGTGCACCAGAGTTTTTTACCGATTCCGGCCAGTATGTTTCTATGATTTTGAAAAAATCCGCGTCGCTTTTGTGAATCCATTGTTGTATGGAAGGATATTTTTCTGCAATAAATCCACTCATACCTGCATGATCAACATGTACATGGGTGTATGCAATCGTCGTTAGATCATGCATGGAGAGTCCAAATTCATTAGACAATTTTTTCTCCAATGTTTCAATATATTGAGGTATATATGGACCTGCATCAATTAATAGGTTGTAGGAATCCAATTTATACAAATAAAGCGATATTTTCCCTGGAGGAAATCCTAGATCCAACGTTAATTGTGGTATGGGACATTCGTTCGACATTTTTTTCATCTACATGATTTTTTTGTAATACCGCCGTTACATTTTTGAATTGTGAATAATCGACTTTTTATGAGCGATTATTCATGTCTGACAGTCAATTTTATTTTTCTCCTAATAAAAATATTTTAATGATCTTATTAAGACCTTTACTGTGTGGTAAAAATGCTCAAACTTGGGTTAGTGGTAACGCCGGATTATTTTCCACGTGATAATGCGTTAGAGTTAGTAAAAATCGCAGAAAAAATCGGTATTCATCAAATATCGGTCCCAGAAATGTGGGGATATGATGCTATTACGTTTCTTACACAAATAGCCATGTTAACAAAGAGAACACGCATATCTACTGGTATTGTAAACATATTTAGCCGAACACCATCGACTTTAGCACAAACTGCCGCATCTTTGAATGAAATTTCGAATGGAAGAATGACGTTGGGGATTGGATTAAGTGGCCCAATCGTAATTGAAAAATGGCATGGAATCCCCTTTGAAAAACCATTATTACGAACACGGGAATATGTGGCAGTTTTAAGAAAAATATTGAATGGTGAGGTTGTCAATATAACAACAAAGCTTTTAGGCAACCTACAAGGCTTTAAGCTTCGAATCAAGAATTTGAAGCCGATACCGATTCATATTGCAGCAATTGGACCAAAAAATATTGAGCTTTGTGGTGAAATCGCTGATGGATGGATTCCCATTTGGGCACCATTAGAAGGTTTTGGTGATTTGCTTAAGCATTTGAAAGTTGGTTTGGAAAAGGCAAGTAAAACGCTTGAAAATTTTGAAATCACGCCTTTTACAATGTTTGGCGTCGGACCAAATGTTGACGCCTATTTTAGAAAACATTTGGCGTATTATGTTGGCGGAATGGGCACTTTTTACTATAACTTGATGCAACGGCTGGGTTTTGGTACAGAAGCTGACGAAATTCGAAGTTACTGGCAGAAAAAGGCTAGAGATCGTGCAGAAAAAGCTGTTTCTGATGAAATGATTGCCCATTTAGCAGTTACGGGGTCTTTCGATGAGATAATGGAAAAATTAAATAAATTGCAAGCAAATAACGTCACCATGCCCTTATTATTTTTCCCTTTTGGATCGACAAGGGAAGTGGTCGAGCAAAGTATGCAAATCTTAGCTAGAATAATAATGTCAAGTGTATGAACATGAAATAAGATTCTGATTGAAGCGAACATAAGTAAGAAAGAAGCATTGGTGCTCTAACATGAGTTCTGTAGAAACAAAAGTGGAAGCAAAAAATAATGAAGACTTGGTAAATAAAGCCTTATTAAAGAGAAAAATAGGTGTGAAGGATAAAATAAGGCAAGCACGTTTCATTTTATTACAAATACGGGCGAACTTGAAATATGTAATTAGAAACGGCTTACGTGATATCTGGTATTTGTGGAAAGTTGGTGACATGATCATCTTTTTTGTTCTTGTCATCTTAGTTATTTTAATGGCAGCAACCATCATAATAGTTGGTCTTCCATTAATAGTGAGTTTGTTCGACCCAGTGAAGGCATATAAGACCTTTTACTTGGGAAAAACAAAATATAATGGGCTAGACGATTTTTTACTAAAAACTTTTCAACGATATGCTACGGACCCGCGTATCGGATTAGGTGCAATTGCAGCCTTTATTGGTTTTGAAATTCGTGTGATGGTTAAAGCCGAGATCTATAAGTTCCGTGATAAAGTTAAAGGGCTTCCGAAAGTCATTTATGTGTTTGGTAGCACACCATATGCCAAACAAATAGTAGAAGCCATGACTTTTCGCTGGGCTTTAGAGGAACGTGTGGTATTAATTGCGGATAAAGATCTTTTGTGGGTTCGACGTGTAAAATTATTCATAAATGCCTATATTATAACAAATCGAGATGAATTTCGTGATGATACACTTTACAAGCAACTCCAGTTTAAAAATGCGGAAAAATTTTTGATTTTAACAGAAAGTGCAGAACTCAATCAAGATATTATGACGAGGGTATTAGAAGTAAAACCGGATGCACAAATCGTCATGTTAAGCCAATATGCGCCTACTTATCTCCATAGTGGGCAACAATCACACGCCTCAAATATCACCATAATAGATGATCTCAGTGCTATTGTTGAAAATATGATGGTCGGAATGTCTTTAGATATTAAATATCCCCCGTGTTTGGAAATCGAAGCTCCTCACTTCTATTATGGTAAACCCGCTCTTTATCTCACCGAGGATAGTAACCGACAGGTTGAAGTCATACGTATTTTACGAAACGAAACGTTACTTCCGCCCACTGAAATTGTTCAAAAAGGCGATCGTCTTTTGATTTATCATCGACGTGACTGGGAAACCTTACTGGTAAATCGAATCATCAATGAAATCACTCTTAAAAAGAAACAGAAGAAACAAAAAAGGACAAAAAAAGAAAAACCAAAAGAAGATGGAAAAAAAGAGGTTGACTCACAATGAGCGTTGTTCAGCGAATTTTTAAGCGGAAAGTATACAAGTTCGCCGAGGAAGTTAAACAGAAAGATTTATCCGTCTTTGTATTTGGCACCAATGAATTTGCCGAAGCCTTTATTGAAAGACTTTTAGCTATCGGTTTGGGCGATACCCTGGCCCTAATCGCCAATCGTGAAATGCTATGGATCGAAGAACTCAAAGATCAAATCAGTGTATTGATCGAAGAAAATCGGAAAGAATATAAAAAACAAAATTTGTATCGAACCATTGGCTTCAAAAAAGCCGAAAAAATCATTATTTTATATGAAGATCCCGGTTTGATTCAAGATATCATCGGTGGCGTGAGAAAAGAAACAAAGGCCAAGATAATCGTTTTAGAACGCTTTGCACCGCCATATATCCAGTATCTGGCACGTATTCCGGATGAAAATATCTCTGTCGTCGGTGACATTGAAGCCATGAGCGCCGAGTTAGTTAAGCACATCGATTTGCCATTAAGAACTCCACCTATTATTCAGGTTCCTGTGCCCGCGCATTTCGAAGGCAAAACCTTAGAAAAAACTAAATTTTCACATTTTGAAATTTTAAAAATCGTCCGACTCGATGAAAAACAACGGGAACAGCTCTATGAACCCATACTTCCATTAAGAAAAGGCGACGAATTGATGTGTTATATCTTTCGACAAGAAGGATACCAAGAATTAATCAAACTACTAAAAGAAGAGGCGGAGAATTAAATTTTAAGGTGTTCTAATGCGAGATTTGTCAACAGCTCAAATGCTTCTTCAATATTCTCTCCTGTCTTTGCACTGGTTTCTAAAAAGCCGACTTTAACTTCTGGATACTCTTCTCTAATTTTTTCAACTAACGCCATACCGTCATCATACGTCAAATAATCAGCATTTGGATTGTTTTCCTCTCTTAAATCGATTTTATTTCCTAAAATCACGATGGGAACAATTCCGCGACCATTGTTTGCAAACAGTTCTTTGGTCCAATTCAAAAGATTCTCATATGATTCACGCTTTGTAACATCATATACTAAAAAACCACCGGTCGCACCACTGTAGTAGAGTTTTCGTACTTTAGTAAAGGAGACTTGTCCTGCTAAATCCCAAATTTGCATTTTAACTTCACATGGCGTACCATCAATTGTTTTTTGAAGTTTTTTGATTGCAAACTCTGCACCTAGTGTCATTAAATAGGCATCTGTAAACTGTCCACTTGTATATCTTTTTCTTATAGCTGTTTTTCCAACAGCTCCATCACCAAGCAAACAAAACTTAACTAGTATGCTCTTCCTCATGGTAATTCGCCGTATCTGATAATTGTCGTGCTATGCATTCTAT
>WAPZ01000031.1 GCA_015520535.1 Candidatus Heimdallarchaeota archaeon | reverse complement strand
TTTCTATGGTATGATATTTTTTGTCGGAATTACAAGTTTAGACTTTATCCCTAAATTAATTAGTTTATTCAGCTATCAATAGATTTTTAAACTGATTGATTCCGTTTTCACCTGAAATACTGTAGGAGTGAACGAATCATGTTAAAAACAATGGTTCTTCTCACTTTTGTTTTGCTGTTAACCCCCCCCAAACGAATTTGTTGGGGGAAAATTCGAGTTTGCATAGCCCATTAGTAAATATTTCCAATATTGAGGTTCAGCCAGCACAAAATGGCACGTTAATTGCGGTTCGTACAACATTACATGTGTTACGCGATTCTTCTGTGTTTGACAAGTTTTCTAACGACGGCGGAGCCATTGCGGTATATTCAACCTATCCATGGGCAATCTTGCCCGACATTTCTTCTTATAGTGTAGCTACCACTACCGCACCTCAATTTGCTATCCCCGTCACAATCGCGTCTAGCACCACACTCCATTCCGCCGCTTACAACCAAACAAAACGCGACCGCTTCCCACTAATGTGGTCTTTTGACCTTGTTTCATCAAAAATAGGAAAAAAATTTTACTTATTAGAACAACAAGAGCCTTTTCTCTTTCAAGCTAATGGATATCCTCTTCCAACCTTCGTTATCACATTACGCTTTTATAGCTCTCATAAATTTGCTGACTTTAATGTTACTATTGCACCCTACAAATTTTTAGTCCAACATTCAACACAATCATCTTTACTTTCCAGAATAAAACGCACAACAACCTATCCGTTACCCACTACTGAAACGATAGCGGCAAATAACCTTAACTCCAAATTAGAAAGAATCAATAAGAAAATCGTACTTGACAAAACCTTCAATTATATGCTTACTTCTACCTTTGATGCCACAATCACAGCCACATCAATAACCACCAATGCTTTTGCTAACCCTTCAAGTTTTAGCACTTTACGCTCTATAGTACCAGGTGGGCCATACTTTACCATTTTAGAAGCAAAAGTAGAAAAATATCACTTATTTATTCCGCCATTTCATCTTGGTGAACGTGACACATACAAAGGCGAACCCGTAAAATTTAAATTGACAATAAGGAATGATGGTGACGAAGATGCTTATTCCGTGTATGCACAATTTCACATCAATAGCAAATCCTATTCCGATTTTAATCTTAACCTTGGCCCAGTCTTCGTAACCTCATTATTACGTGTCGGCGAAACTAAGACGGTCTACTTCAATTTTGGTCCACTAATCAATGACGGAAAACACGCCTTCAATGCCGGTGCCTTTACCTTCATAGACGTTAAAGTATGGAACTATAAGGGCACTGCAATAAAAACTATTAATCAATCCTTCAGAATAAGGCCCAACCCAAATAAACATGTTGTTTTTGCCTTAGTCTTAATAGATGATCTTTGGTCAATAAAGGCGGCACAACAAGATGCCAATCATTTTCCCCTACGCAATCTAACTGTTACTGAAATGTATAACGCTATCCATCCACGCTTTCTCAATGACGCACGGCTTAAAATTGATCTTCAATTCCTACGCATTGAATCATGGGATCCTTCTGATGATGGACGCTATCTTATTCGCTCAGTTGAGGAACTATTTGACATTGCACACTCACAAGCCAAGGATGTCCTCGAGTTGCCAGAGAAATGGGCTGCCAAGTATTACGAATATTCCAATATAGATAGAACCGATAAAGGTCATCATGGCTTTGATATATTAATTGGAATAACTGGAATAACAACAACAGATCACATTGGTATGGCAGATCCACGTAAAGATACAGCAATTTTGGCAGCAAATTCTGTTAAGTGGCCGACAAACAGAGATGGTCAAGCTGATGAATGGTTGCAACATGAAATAAGTCATCTTTTTGGTGCCGAGGACTATAATGGGTCAGAGGATGTCATGGATTACAAAAGTCCAATAGGAATGTTTAATTGGCTCTTTAACACCGATTCAATTCGAACTTGGCGTCAAATGTCCATCAATGATATGCGGCCAGACAAATATAAAGGACGGTAATAACGGTACTTTAAGAAATCAAATTTGGCGGTTGGAGGTGAAAGCAACGACAAAAAAGTTTGTTTTTATTATTTGTACGTTTTTTTTCATTATGCTCTTTGGAATTGGAACACAATTTTTTAGTCATAATCATACAGTGCCCCTAAATGGTATGTTATATTCCGGAAGCTCCAGTCTTGTACTAGACTTAGAAAATAATAGAAGTGGTGTGTTATACAAAAAGAATTCGGCAGTTGTTGAATCCGTATGGTCTTTGCATTCAGCAGTTTCAGTGAAAAATACGAACAGAAAAAAAGGAACTGTGCATTTGTTTTTTTCAGAGGAAGCTATGTTTCATCATGAGATTATAGATTTCTATGTTGGAAAAGATGCGAAGATAACCATACATAACATAACCGTATTAGGAAACTCAACGGCTCCAGTGAACGTCACATGGTTTTATGCGACAAAATTCAAAAATTCAACAGGTGACATATATTCTCGTGTGGAACTTAAGGTTTTGGAGCCGGGCCAGAGTCTGACAACAATTACATTAACACATCCGGCTGATTATCCACCTTCGTGTGACGTTCCATACGATAGTGGGATAGTTTTCGAATTATTGAATGAGACAACGACGACGTCGCCAGCAGAGGCGTGGGTCGAATATGATATAGAGTTGGTGGAAAAGGGTGAATTCGCTAGTTGTGGTATCATGCGCGGTTTAGACAGTGAAATGGCGATTGTAAGTCTTTTTATTGTTTCGACTATCGGCATTATTAGGTGGAAAAAACGAAAACCTACGTAGTATTTTTTAGAGAGATCTAAAGATGCAAGACCGTGCAGCATACCGTATAGGACTAAGAAGGTCATGAACACGCGGACCATCGTTTTGAAGAGCACATTATTACATTTACACGTAGTCACTAGGGTTACTGGACGGCTACTTTAAGGAGTCAAAGCTAGAGGAGGTGTAAACCACGGCAAAAAAATTTATTTTTTTTCTTTATGCAACTTTTTTTCTTGTGTTATTTGAAATTGGAGTGCTATTTTTTAGTCTGGATCAAGCGGTGTTCGTACGTGGCTTTTCATATTCCGGGAGCTCCAAAAGAGTGCTGGACTTAGAAAATAATAGAGGTAGTGTGTTATAC
>WAPZ01000030.1 GCA_015520535.1 Candidatus Heimdallarchaeota archaeon | reverse complement strand
ATCTATGGTATGGACTGGAATAATTTGTACCAGTGGATTTCAAAATGTTATACGGTAGATTTACCGATTTTAACTCGTGAAATTGGGCATATTTTAGATCTTTACTTGACCGCATTTAACTATGAGCGCTCATTCCCTATGCATTTCTTGAGTTTTATGTACACGCTGTTGTTTAAAACGATTTCTGGGAGAAGCTTTGTTTTTGCGCATATAACGAACGCACTGGACGTTTTAGAGACACTTCCGCTGGCAAAAGAGGAAGAAGAATATATGTTAATACCGCTGCTAAAAAGTGCCCATGTAGTGGCAGAAAAAGAAATTGGTGGTCTAATTAATCGTTTTTATTGCCAAGAAGTTGAAAAAATGTTACAAGAGCGTCTCCCGAAAGATGAGTGGGAAGAATGGATACATGAGGGGGTAAAAGAATTTGCACCGGAAAATTTATTGCGAATTCCGCTCTACTTAGTCTATAAAAAAATTAGAACACTGCTTTTATCAGCAAAGTCGTGGGAAGCACGCGAATTTGCCTTAGTGTTTTCTCATATTGAGGCGGCTTTAAAGGAATTAAACGACCAAGCTTGTTGGGAATGCTCATACAAAGCTATCGGAGCCTTAAGAACTCTATTCCGCTATGGAACACCAAAAAGATCAAAAATCTGTCATGTGTTACTGCCCCATGAAGTTGAATTAAAGTCCATGCTTGGGCTAAAACGTTTAACAACACTTGAAGTACATAACATGATCGAGACATTTATCCTCTTTCGTGTACCATTTGATCCAACCCTTGTAGATCGCTGTATGGAAATTGTGGAACTTCTTAAAACTACAAAAGATAAATTAGAGGGATTAAGTGAGAAAGACACCGCCGATACCTTGGCACTCTTACTTTTAACTTTCAAATGGGAAGACCCGACCAATCCCCTATTAAAGGAAAAAAGCTCCAGTATTGTTCGAATTGCCTTGTTTACCGCTGGCATCACACCCCAAATCATACGTTTGGCTGTGCCGACTTTTTATTCCTTATTACATTCTCAAGAAACTGAAGAAACTGAAGAAGTTCCCGAAAATACAAAACCTACAGAAAAAGCTAAAACGGTAGAAAAAAACAGCGAATGAAGGGGCAAAGCACTTAAATTTCATTCTTTTCCTTTTTCATCGCACTAAGTGGGAAAGTCAGAAAGAATACCACCAAAAAGAGCATAAATCCACTTAAAAAAATGCCTTGTAAACTAAAAAGAGAATACACTGGTTCAAAAAGAAGTGGCGCCATAATTTGACCAAGATTTCGAAAAAAACTGTAAAAGGAAGTAGCCGCACCGCGTTGAGAAGGAACGACTTCGGTTGCTAACGTGTTTAACCCAGCCCATAAGAAGGATAAAAAAAGACCAAAGAGAAACATGCCGAAAAACAAGACGATAAAACTGATTTTATATCCGAAAAACAAAAAGAAGAATGAAAAAACGATTCCAAATGCACCGATCCGTACAGTTTGTGTTCTTCCTATTTTATCTACCAGCCACCCGCCACTAAAAGAGAAAAGAACACCAGAAAAGCCAACCGCTGATATCATAAGACCGATGAGTTCACTTTGAACACCAATGCCTTGCAAATATGAACTAGTGAATGTGATGAGTCCAATTAACATAAAAAATCCGATAAATCCGATAAAGGCAATTACTTGTAAGGCTGCAAATTGCCCCACTTTAAATGTGATTACCACAGAATCTTTTAATGTTTCTCCGATTGATTTAGTTCTTTTGATCTCTGATTCTTTAACATTATAAAAAGACAGCCAAAAAAATAAAATAACTCCGTATGTCATGGAAATGACAAAAAAACCGCGCCATCCAAAGACTGAATTAACAATGCCGGCAATAAGTGGGCCTGAAAACACGCCAAATGATGTCATTGTGCCATACATACCGACTACTCGTCCTCGTGCTTCATCAACAATGGAATCTGCCAGTACGACTAATGAAAGGGGCATTAATATGGCTGAACTAATTCCTAATATAAAACGTGCTAATAACAACTCCAAAAAAGTCACACTACTTGCCGCTACGAACGATCCAAGCACAAAAAGAACAGCCCCGATTTGTAAAAGTAATTTTCTTTTTGTTAAATCGCCCAAAGAACCGGAAAACAACTGGATTAAGGTGAAAGGAAGTGCATATAGGGAAATGGTCAGTCCAATCTGAAATAATGAAACGTTAAGATCATTTTGAACAAAGCCAATCAATGTAAGATAACCGGATCCAAATAAGGGAGCGGAAAAAGACGTAAAAAGGATGGGAAGCAATTTATAAACCGTTTTAAGGTTGACTTCATTTAATTTGGTGGTTTCCACTATATAATCCAAAAGATCAATCCCCACATGGATCAAAATCTATTATACTGCGCTTAAAAAAGATTTTATGAAGATTTCGGAAGTGACACTATTTTTCTTTGACATTAGTCATATTTCTGAAAGGAATAACCACTGGACGCTGGGATTTATCTGCGGGTGTTAATAAAAAAGCTTCTTTTCCATCTAGATTTATAT
>WAPZ01000029.1 GCA_015520535.1 Candidatus Heimdallarchaeota archaeon | reverse complement strand
TAGAAGAAAATACTGAGAAATTAACAAAGAAAGTCAGCAGAAAGGAACAAGCCAGCAAAGTTGCAATCAGCAACGTCGAATTAATTCCAGAAGTTCCAAGTAGAAGATTGCTAGCAAAAGCAAAAGCACAAGGTTCATCTGGTACTTATACACCTCAAATTGAATTTCAGGATGTTAATTACAGCGGTGATGATTATACATTTACCGGACCAGACGGTGAAGAATATAGTATCGAAAGAATATCATACGACAATGATGTCCGTGTAACATGTGATTGTTTAGATTTCAGATGGCGATTCTCTTTGTGGAATTCTAAAAACAAAGCTTTACTTGGACCTCCACCGGAACAATATCAAAAGAAAACAAATAGGCCGCCACAAAACCCTCAACAATTACCAGGAATGTGCAAACATCTGTTAAGATTAGTTCACTATCTCGATGATGAAGGTGTAATTGGTTAATTGTTATTTTTAATTTTGTTTCGATAAGATCTGATTAAATCAATTATTGCTTGTTGACGTTTTTGTTCTTCTAGTTTTTTCGTAAGCGATGATGATTTATTAATCCTGTTTTTGTTTTTTAAATCAAACAATATGCTATCAAATGTTTCCTTGTTTCTTTCCTTTTTTTGTTTTGATGTTTGTTTGATAACTGAACTTTGTTTTTGATCAACTGTATTATTTTCTGTTTTAGCCGTTTTCTTTACTTTTGATACTAACGGTTGTTGCTTTGTTGTGTACGTTTGTGAATATCCAACACCAGCAAGCTGTTTTATATCTTCAACAGTGAGCTGTTCCTTCTGATCTTTTTGTCGATCTTTTTCAACCTTTTTCACTTCTTTGTCAAGAATAACATTTGATCTTCTAACTTTTTCTAATGTATCGTTGCTGACAGCCTTGACTTTAATGTTTTCTTCTGTAATTAGTTTTAATGATCCAGAACCGCAAGTAAAATGATAACCGTTGATTACTGCTTCTATAGAATATTTGACAAAATTTTCTTTAATCAGTTCGGGTGGAATTGAGCACTTCCATTTGTTTTCTGTCTTTGTGCATGGAAGTCTTGAAGCAATTTTGTTTGCTTTTTCAAGGATGAAAAATACATCTATTGTCTCGATAGCAATACCATCGACCGACAACTCGAAGAGTATTTCGTTTTCTTTATTCTCAAGAAGAACTATATCACTCATTTGATATTTCCTTTAGTTTTGTCGTTCCACAAACGTGTGTAACAGGTCTTCCAATATGGAATGTTACACCTCTGCGTTTATTTAACAACCAAATACCATAACAAAGGTTGTTATCTTTGTCTATAGCGTATACTTTGTTTTCCTCTTTGTCAGTCATTAAACAACATTCTGGATGTTCTTTTGCAATGTCTCTTAACCAGTATTCTTCATTTTCAAACCACAATGTTCTTTTTGGTCTTGGACGTCCAACTGTTCTTTTTCTTCCTGAACCTAAACCACCTTCTGTTAAAAATTCTACAAACGTTTTTGTCATTTCACTTCTTTCATTTGGTTTGAATACCAATCTTTCTTTAAGCCACCGATTGCTTTAAAAACAAAGTTAATTACATTAGCCGGGACTTTAGCAAGAATTGGTGTGTATAAGCTCGATATGTAAATTTGTGCTTTTTTGACGTCTTGAACAGTTCCTTTTTCAAGATATCGTTTAATGTCCCGGAATGCACGAGCTAGATTCTTATATTGAACAGCCGCTTCTTTATTACCTGCATTAAGATCTACTTCTTGTTCTACAGCCTGTTCTGCCTTTTTAATTTCTCTATCAAGAGCAGTTAAAACATCACGTGGAATATCAATCTTAACTTCTGTATCTTGCGGTGGTTGGTTTTCTGTTCGTCCACCCGAAAGTGCATTTAGCTGTTCAGGTGATTCATTTTTATCCTCTTTTGGATCATTAACGACAAGTTTTTCGATATCTTGTTCGTTCAAACGTTTCCATTGTTCTGCAATTGTTTTTGCGTGTTCTGTCCATGGCTTGAGTAAAACGAATAAAGGATCATTATCTGTTACAACAACAGCATTTTCATTAACCACGGACACTTTCTCTGTGTTCGGATTATAAACGGTCAAATATTCGTTTTCTTTTTTGATAACTATTTCTTTATCAAGTGTTGAACTGTTATATACAACGGACAAGCTTTCAGCAACCTTTTTTCTTACTAAATCTGTTGCGTTTGCTACAAAGACATCGAGTGTTTTTTCATTTTGTACAAGGTATTGTTCATTATCTTGCTTGCCACGAACAGAACGTAGAACCTTGACCTTTCTGCCAGTTGGTTTGTAGGTTACAATTTCACCTTTTGGAAAGTGATCTTCCGTTAATACCTTTTCGTCTGAAGGAACAATACCAGCTAGTTGGTAAAGCGCTTCCTTCAAATATTTCGATTTTTTAACTTTTACAGGTTTAAAATCTTTTGGTGTGATTGTTTTCTTTAAACCTTTTATTGTTAATACTTCTATTTTGTTACCGTGTGCTTTTTCGACGATAACAAGTTCTTTATCGACTTTGCCGACTTTTCCAACTGTTATCATTGTATTTTCTCCTCTAATACTTTCGTTAACTTTTTTGAGTTCATCAGCTAATATAAGCCTTACTTTTTTACCATCTTTTCTTTTGATACCAACTAATCTATCTCTAGCATCAGGTACTTCTACAACATATTCTTTGTTTTTGTACAATACTCGATCACCTTTTTTAAATTCATCAGAGGTATCATAGTCTTTTCTTTCGATGAGTTTTAATTCGTGACTTGGTACTAAATTAATTTCGTCTCTTTCTTTTTGCCTAATACCAACGAAGTCAATTTTGACATCAACGTTTTCAACAATTATATCATCATTATTATTTTCTGTGGTTTTTTGAGTTCCATCCTTACTAGTTACTGGTATACCTGCAAGCAATTTTAACT
>WAPZ01000028.1 GCA_015520535.1 Candidatus Heimdallarchaeota archaeon | reverse complement strand
GTTTTCTTTTTAATATAAATAACTGTGATAGAAAAAAACTTTGTTTTAGAGCGTTTTTCTTTAGCTTTCTGGTAATAAATCTTTAATATACTTTTTGAAGTTTTCTATTGCCGCATTTAATTTTTTGTTTCCTTCTTCTTCATTATCGGCATATGTTGCAAACAACACTCGGATTCCACCGGTTTTATCAATGTCGTGGGAGCGTGGCATGGATTTAATGTAGATTTCTGGAAATTCTTTTGCAACTTTTTTGATTCGTGGTGCTAATAAAGATTCAGTAATGCCTTTTACGGGAATTATCTTTCGGATGTATATTTTCTTTTCTTTTTCTCGAAGTATGGGCATAATTTCATTTTCAAACATCGCCGTCAATTCTCTCGGAACACCGGGCATTGAAAAAACCAACGTTTCTGTGTTTGGAACTTTTAATTGAAGACCGGGTGCCGTCCCGACACTGTTATACAGTGGCTTTCCGCCTATAGGAAAATATGCCATTTTTTTCCGACTCTCTGTAATATCGGGTGTTTCTACAAGTTTTTTTTCATACAAATCCTTATAGCGTTCTTGAACAATTTTTAGTGCCTCTTCATTTAGATGTAATTCCAAATTCAGCGCTTTTGCAAGTGAAGCTATTGTTTTGTCATCGTAGGTTGGACCTAAGCCGCCACTTGTTAACAAGTAGGTGACTTTCCGTTGAATGGCAAGTCTAACTTCTTCAATAATTTCATCACCGAAATCGGGGACTACAACAATTCTTTTAACTTCTACTCCTAATGAAGTCAGCATTTTTGCCAAATAATGCGAATTTGTATCTTGTATCTGTCCATTTAGGATTTCATTTCCCACTATAATTATGTAAGCGGTACTTCTCTCAGTTGTCATACGTTACACCACTTTTTCTTTGTTTATTACGGGGATTTCTTCTTGAATAGTAATTTCTTTCTTGTTAAAGGGATCATACGTGCATTTTACCGCAATGGGAATAACACCGGACGCAACAGCGTTAGTAAAAGCTTTTGAAAACGCGGGATCGATTTCCCAGTTGGGCGAAAACCATCGACAATCTGGGCGTTTCACAATAAATACAACAGCTGATTGGTATCCATCTTGTAATGCATCCTTAAGTTCGTTGATATGTCGCTGTCCGCGTTTTGTTGGGGCATCGGGAAATAAAGCAACGTCATTTTTGACCAGCGTGACACTTTTAACTTCAACCAGCAATTTTTCTGTCTTTTCATTTTCCATTAAAAAATCTATTCGGCTATTACCAAACGTATACTCTTTTTTGACGATTTTACAATCCTTCAGGGATTTTATTTTTTTGTATTCTTCGGAAAAAAGTCGATTGGTTAGTTGTGAATCAATATTAACCCAAAAATCGTTTTTTTTAACGCCAACCACAGTATATTTTGTTTTCCGGTTTTTATTAGAATTTGGACGTAAAGCAATTTGTGCATGAGGTATTAATAAATCGATTAAACGCCCCGGATCTGGTACATGGGCTTCAATCAAATGAGTATCGTCTTCCAATTGTACTAAAGCTAAAAATCTATTCACACGTTTATGAAGAGTTGCAAGAATGACATTTTCGTCACATTTCATTCTAAAATCGCCATTAGCTTATATGTTTTTCAAGAAAATCATGTTTGACGCAAAATAAGAAAGAACAGCAATTGCAGCGTAGGAGAGAAGTGAGATAGTTACTGCAACAAAAAATCGTTGAACATTGTGTGCATTAGTAATTAAAGCAATGAGTGTTACTGTTGAGGGAATAAAGATGATTACAACGACAATTAGGATAGAATAAAGTATAAATACTATTTGCTGGCTAAGTACAAATGCTGAATATCCCTTTTTTAAAATATTACTTAATGAATACGCCATGATAAGATAAGATGCTGAATATTCAAGTAAAATGAGTAAAATGAGTTCTATTACCGTAATTAACGTTAGTGTTACTGACAATCCAATTTTTTTTCCTAACATTGCAATTATAACACTGTTAATGAGTGCATAAAACATGTACATTGTAGTTAAAAATATGGATTTTGTTTGAACCACGATTTTTGCATCGACCGGTAAAGTAAAAAGATAGCGAATGCCTTTTCCTTCTCTTACCAGTAACGCAAAAGAGAACATCGGATAGATTACAGCCATTTGTACAATAAGGTTTATGAGAGTGGTGGAGGTGAATGAACTGTTAGAATCAAAATATAATTGCAGTAAATAAAAAAGAAAGATAATAAAAGGATAAATAATAATAATGGCACTACTTGGATGCCGAAAAACGAGTTTTAAGTCTTTTTTGAGAAATCCAATCCACTTATTTTTTGTAATTGTTAGTTTGAGTTCCTCCGTTCCCATTTTCTTTTTCAATATCTCGTCGGTAAGGTAACTGCTTCCTTCACTTTCTGAGCTTAAAAAAAGAATGGATTTATATAACCAACGCATGCCCAGTACAGCTATTATCGTATAAATTACGGATGAGCCTAAGGCAATCGCAAAAAAAAGATCTATCTTTGGTGCATACGGGAGGACAAAGAGTGTCGTGAAAAGATATCCAAATGAAAATGGAAAGGCGGCGGTTAAAAAGTATTGGAGTGGCGTTGGCAAATTTAAAGCGCCAAGCGCAAATAAACCGATCATGTTAGTAAAAAACATACCCATTCCAAAAATTCCGAAGGTTAAAAAGCCCCAGAAAAGTGTAAAAAGAAAACGTGAAAGCATCCGAATGGTGGACGACTTCTCGCTATAAATTCCTTTAAGATAGAGCTTTCCTAGAAATAAACTACCACTAAGTGCCAGTGAAGTGACAACAAACATGGATAGAAATAACATAATAGCGGCAAAAATGTTAGTTGTTCCGATTAAAGAAAATATTGGCAATAATATGAGAGCTACAAAGAAGATAGTCTCATAAATACGAGCATAACTTAGTATTCCGATAATACGTTGTTCTCTAGGAGAAAGTGGCAAGATCACTAGTGGTGAAAATACATCCTCTGATAACAGCACTACAGTACTCATGATTCCAAAAAATAAGATCAAAAAGAAGGCATACACGAATAAAACTCCTAAGTAGATGGTTAAACCAAAAGCATTTGCTGTGCTTGAGAAAAAACCGACCATGGTTAAATAAATTCCCGTTATAGATAAAAAGAAGGCACTCATGTACCGCAACATTTTGGAGGAGTTTTTAAGACGTTTGACAATTTTGGGGTCATCTAGTTCGCCACTGACTTGTTGAAGGCGAATTGAACGAAATTCAATTTCTTGTGCAACTTTGCCGGCTACATTC
Organism: Candidatus Heimdallarchaeota archaeon; assembly: GCA_015520535.1. Lineage (GTDB taxonomy): Archaea > Asgardarchaeota > Heimdallarchaeia > Hodarchaeales > S146-22 > S146-22. The sequence goes on along the minus strand of WAPZ01000028.1, from coordinate 5,774 downwards.
CAGATAAATCGCCACGTACCTTTTTTTGTTATACTCAACGAAAAACCTCCCGCAACATATTGACTATTTTGTCAACTTCAGATGTTTGTTCAGTAATTTCAAGGAAAATTTGTTCCAACGTTTTATTTTCGCCACTTTCAATGGTTTCTTGCAATTCATGCACCGTGCCTTCAACGACAATTCTTCCTTGATGAATGATGCCGATTCGATGGCATAATTGCTGCGCAATTTCCATTATGTGTGTGGAAAATAAGATTGCTCCTCCTCTCTTAATGTGAATCTGCAACAATTCTTTGAATATGCGAGCGGAACGTGCATCTAATCCCTTTATCGGTTCATCTAAAATCAATAAAGGTGGTTCTGCCATAAAGGCTAAAATGATTGCCACTTTCTGTTTTGTTCCTTGTGATAATGTGGCAATCGTAGACGTATAATATTTTTCAATGTCGAAGGCTTTCAATAACGTTGAGATAACGGGTGTTAAGGGACGATTCGTAACACGAATTGAGGCAACAAATTCGATCATTTCTTTGACGGTAAGGGAGTCATACAGAATAATTTCTTCGGGTACATATCCTAAACGCTCTTTGACTGCTATTGGATTTTCACTGGGTGAAAAACCGTATACTTTTATGGTTCCCGCATCTGGCTTGAGAATTCCAACTATATTTTTAACGGTCGTGGTTTTTCCGGCTCCATTCGGACCCAAAAGTCCATAAATTTCACCGGGTCTTACATGAAAAGAAACGCCTTTGAGCGCCTCAACGTCCCCATATCGTTTTCTCAAATTAATTACTTCTAAAGCTTTGAACTCTTGTGGGCTTTCACTTGCCATTTTCACCATAATCCGCATAATTTTCCAGATATCCCTCTATTTTTTAAGTTTATCAAGATATTTTTGTCGAAACTTTGCAACTTTTGGTTCTATAACAAATTTGCAATATCCTTGATTTGGATTCCGTTTATAATATTTTTGATGATATTCTTCAGCACGATAAAATTTTTTAAACGGAACGACTTCGGTGACAATAGGGTTTTTCCAGATTTTTGCTTCATTAAAGGCTTTAATGGTTTCTACCGCAATCTTTTTCTGTTCTTCATCGTGATAAAGAATAATAGAGCGGTACTGCGTGCCAATATCATTACCTTGCCGGTTCAATGTTGTTGGATCATGAATGGTAAAGAATATTTCCAGTAACTCTTTAAAACTGATTATTTTCGGATCATAATGAATTTGAACAACCTCTGCATGCCCAGTGGAGCCAGTACACACTTCTTCGTACGTGGGATTCTCTACATGCCCTCCCGAATAACCACTTTCGACTGAAATCACGCCTTTAACTTCATCATAAACCGCTTCTAGGCACCAAAAACACCCTCCGCCTAACGTTGCCACTTTAACGTCATTGTTTTTCATTATCTTCCACCTAAATATCTTTTCTTTTTCTTTAGTGCTTTTAAATACCGCAACTTCTTTCTTTATAACACGTGCTGGCATTCATTTCTCAGTCAAACGCTCATTCAAATAATTATATAAAGTATGGTTGAGGCACGTGGCATAGAGAAACTCCACAACGTTGTGTATCGTCGCTTTTTTTTAGTGGGTGGAAGGAAATGTTCTGTGAAATGTGTGGTTCATTGTTAGAGTTTCGGCGGCAACCGGGAAAAAACGGAAAAAAAATGCCTTATTGTCCCAAATGCGGATTTTTGGGGAAGGAAACTATTGATCAAGAGGCTTTTAGACTAAAAAAAACGGTAGAACACCACCCCAAGGATTTCACTATGGTTATTGATCCGACAAAAGATATTGAACGACTTAAAAAAGAAATTGGTGATCCTGTTCGTGGCTTTGCTTGCCCCAAATGTTACAGTTTTTACATTACCTCATCTATCGTTGTTACACGGGGCGATGAACCGGGAAAGCGTTTTTTCCACTGCTTAGTTTGCGGATACACTTTTAAAAAAGGTAAATGGATAGATAAAACTAAAATTTCACCTAAAAAGGCAAAAAAATGAAATTATCTTTAAAAAAGACATTGGTGTATTATTTTGCCTTATCGAGTTTTTTACCAAAAACTTTATTCGGATGGAATCATAAACGGCTTTATGATTCTTGATCCTAATGGCAATGTATATTATGATAATGGTTCGATTCCAAAATTACCGGGTTCTGAGGGTATTCCATTAGACACGTATCATTTATTAAATGAATGGAGTGCACTATCACCCTCTTTTCATTTTGGCGGAATAAAATATATTGTTTTAACCAACAGGTATCCTAAATACATTGTTGCACGGTCACTTGGCGAAAATGCCGGTTTTTTAATAGTTGTACAGACGCCAATTAATTATTACTTTGTTTCGTGGACTCCAATAGATTCTGGATACGCTATACAAGAAATTCTTCCAGAACTACAGGAAATGGCGGAATATTTCAAATAACAGCGCAATCCATTCTCATAAATGATATTTAAAGACATTGCTTTTTAAAGGTTGACATTGTGTGTGGTTGACGGAAAAAAAACTATAGGTCGGTGGTTGCGGAATATGACAGCTAAAATTGGTTTAATTGGTGGTACTGGACCACAAGGTCGGGGGATTGCATTACGTTTTGCCAAATCAGGTATACCAGTCATCATTGGTTCTCGACGAGAAGAGAAGGGAAAAAAAATTGCACAAGAGTTAAATGAAAAACTTAACACGACGATTATTGAAGGAACATCAAATGAGAAGATTTTTGACCAAGCAAAATATATATTTTTAACCGTTCCCTTTGAACACGCTGCTGAAACCTTAAAAGGGCTTGTGAATTTATTTAAGGAAGGCCATGTTTTTGTAGACGTAACAGTACCTTTAGAATTTAAAAAAGGTTATGTTGATGTTATGGAGTTAGAAGAAAAGTCCGGTTCTGAACATTTGAAGAAAATTTTGCCGGAAGAAATTCCCTTTGTAGGTGCATTTAAAACATTGGCGGCACATGCCCTTGAAGATTTATCAAACCCGTTAAATCGTGATGTTTTTGTTTTTGGAAATAAAGAGGCGAGAAAAGAAGTAGCGGAAGTTATAAATAAAATTGAAGGGCTAAATGCTGTAATTTGTGGTCCAATTCAAATGGCACGGGCTGTTGAACGAATGACTGCGCTGGCTATTACAATAAATAAGAAAAATAAATACAAAGACAGCGGTTTTAAATTGGTGGTTCATAACGAATAGAAAAATGCCAAATACGTTCTCTTTTTTTGTCTTCACTCTTTTCTTTTCATCCAATAGGAAGTCGATGGAAGCATTGGCGAAAAATCGTTCTTTTTAATTCTTTTAAGTGTTGTGGGCGGATATCGCGAACATCGATAATTGATTCAGTAAATTCTTTAAAAATTTGTTCAATCTCATTTCTGTTGAATTGAATCTGGTAAAAGCCTTTTGGATAGGCAAAAACAAAGAGACAATAGTTTTCTTTGTCAAAGCGTGGGTCATCCATTTTACTATCGGGAAGAAACTTTGAAAATACAAGAACTAGTAAATCTGGATGATCAGGATAAGGAAATGGTCCATAAAGTCCCTCATGATACTGTTCTCCTTGTGCAACGGCAATAGAAAAGGTCGTTGCCATGAGTTGAACTTCTCGTAACTGGCTTAAGGGGAGGTTGTCACTTTCTCCATCCTCATGAACGATAAGTTTCGGTCCCATAAAACTTTGACCAATGACATATATTTTTGATTGGAGGATATCAGTTGTGCCGATAGGAAAACTCACTAATCGGCCACTTGAAAGTTGTAACAGTTGCCAGATAATCTCTAAAGTGGCTATTTCTTGAAGTTGAGCTTGTGAGGTTTCATTATCTTCACGTTGTTCATAGAGCATTGCGTTGATTTGCGCTTGTTGCAGTAATTTTTTAATCATATTACGTCGGGTGTGATGTCCATATCGTTCGGCTAAATCATATGCATTCTTTAGTATCTCTTCTGTTTCTTCAAATTGGGCACGGGCTAAGTGTAATAAGGCTTTGACAATGTATCCTTGTATCATGAAGGGTATTACTTGTTGTTTTTCTGCCAATAGTAGTAATTGTTCGACGTAATCGCGAGCGACCTCAAAATATTTATCATTTTTAGAATGATAAAACTCTAAACTCCATGTTTCGGCAAGACTAAGGCAACTCCTTAGCATTAAATCATAAATATCGCGGTTAAGTGCTTCTCTATAAACATAATCTAAGGTATGGTGCGCGATGCCGGGTTTTTGAACGCCATAAAGATAATGAATTCCTAAATAGTAATGAACAATTAGGTGTTCTTGAAAAGATCGATGTTCATAGGCTTTAATGGCAGCTTCATTTAAAAGATCAGTGGCTTGAGTAGGGTGGCCACTATACAGAACTAAGAGCGAATAGGCACCATAGGTTTCTACAATGTCTTCTTCGATGCGCGTTTGTCGATATACTTCAATGCTTTCTCCAAAATATCGTAGGGCTTCATCGATATTTCCCATTTCTAAATAGCATTCCCCAAGTTGAGCATAGATTCTTGGTAGATGGCGTTTATCGTTTACCTCTAAGGCTTTATTGAGAGCAATATTCAAATAAAAAAGTGCTTGATCATATTTTCCCCAACGAAGATATAAATTGCCGAGTGTTTTATAACTAGAAGCTTCCAATAGTTTTGACTCGATATTGTGAGCTTTGTTTAAATTTTCACTAATTATGGCTTCGGCATCTAAGTATTTTCCTTGTCGAATATACACATTTGCTATGTTATCCTTAACTATAATTTCTAAATAGGGATTTTTTATCTCTTCAAGAATTTGTAATGCGGCTTCTAAGTTTTTTAAGGATTCTTTATACATACCGTTACCCATAAGTGTGTAGCCGATGTTATTTAATGCAACTACTTTTTCAATCGGATTATTAATCTCATCCGCCATGGTTAAGTTGATTTTAAAAATTTCTAATGCAGATTCCCTTTTCCCACTATATAAAAGTGCTAAAGCTTCATTATTTTGGGCACGAATGAGAAAACTTTTGCCTTCTGATGATTTTTCTAAAAATTTAGCTGCTTTTTTACTCAATTCTAGCATATTGTGATGTTTCCACGTATAATAGGCAATGAGTGATAATCCAAGGAAATAGAGTCCTTTTGCAAAATCATTATTTGTTTCCGTGCCGATTTTATAAATTTCTTCAAAAATGGAGGCAGCTTTGTCAAAGTCACCTTTTCGAACCGTGTTTTCTCCTTCATAAAACATCGTAACTAAATTATTTTTGTCTAAATGATAGCGCATTGAAATCAGCAGTTTTTCTTCTTATTCTCTCTATTTAACTAATCATTTATTTAAGTATAAAAAATAATCCATTTGGAGAAATATGCTCTGCATAGTTATCAGTTTTCTGATTTTTTTGTTTTAAAATATCTCAAGTAGGGCTGCCATTGTTGGATCTATTTTTTCAATAAGACTATGTAAGAGTTGTACGATTGATGTTTCTGTATCTTCAATTCGAGATAATAGTGTGACATTGATATTTTTTTGTTTTATCTGTTTTAAAAAGTCGCCTAACGAGGTAATCCATTGTCGATAGAGGGATTTTTCTTCAGATTCTCGATAATAAACAAATAAAACGCCAATTAATGTATCTTTTGGATAACTTTGATATAAATTGGCATAAAATTGGCGTCGTTCGGGTTTTATGAAGTTACTTACGTCCACACTATGAAGAATGAGTTTGGTATCATGTGTGTGATTAAGAATTTCTTGTGTGTCTGTTTCCGTAGTAATGTAG
>WAPZ01000027.1 GCA_015520535.1 Candidatus Heimdallarchaeota archaeon | reverse complement strand
GTGTATAAGAGACAGTTATAGAATAGAGAAAAAGAAAAAAAAGAAGAAAACAAGGCAGGTGTGTTTTGGCGGGTGGATTGAGCTCGCGTCTTCGGGTAGAATAGATTGACGCAGGAGCTCTCTTGCCTATGTAAAGGATGGTATGAGTACTTCAAATAGCTTTCGAAATGGCTTTTTTTTTGAAAAAACGTAAAATAAAGTGCTTTTGGAATGAACAAAGGCTCATTTTATTATTAAACTAATCATTCTGGTTGATATTTGACAGAATAGAAGAGAACTACGTGGTGATCAAGTTGTTGTACCCGTTGTAAAATCAACTGAGGTGATTCGGCAAAATGCCTAAAACCTGTCCCTTCAAATAAGTTGACTGCTCCAATACCTCCTCCTGAAATTACGGGTGCTATGGTAACTTGAATTTCATTGATAAGCTTGAGTGACAGCATTGACCAATTTAATTTACCCCCACCTTCTAACAAAATTTTTTTAATCCCTTCTTGATATAAAAATTCGAGTAGAAGCTCCAAGTCAACGTTTGGTCCATCGCCACAGACTAGAATATGTGCACCAGCATCACGTAAGCGTTCAATTCTTTTTTTTGGGGCTCTTGAAGTTATTGCAATGTATGTTGGCACTTCAGGCATATATTGTAATACATTTGCAGTTACTGGAGTTTTTGCGCGGCTATCCACTATTATGCGTCTAGGATGGTTAACGGGCACATTGGCATCAAGGTACTCTTTTTTGACCGTTAGTTTTGGGTTATCTTTCAAAACCGTGTTTTTTCCGACCATAATTCCATCGACTGCATTTCTTAATTGGTGGACACGTTTCCAGTCTGCCTTATTAGAGAGTGTGCTGTCACCGCTCTTCGTCGTAATCCTTCCATCTAGGCTCATTGCAGCATTTAAAATTACATATGGTTTCTGGTGTGGCATTTTTATATTCAATCGAATTTTTTAAAATATAGGTATAAATCTTTTGGCTTAAGAGAAATGTATAAAAATCCCCGCGAATAATATTAAATTGACCGTATATATATTTGTTTCTCCGCGTTTGGGGAACAAAAAGCGTGGTTTAATTTAAACATTAATTTCGACAAAAATCGTTAGTACCAACATGCTCATACTGTCTTTAAATATGGAGGTGATAACATGAGCAAAGTTGAAACACAAAGCATGCCAAATACCGGCGAAGATGAAATTCCCATGATACTTTGCCCATGGTGTGGTGTTCAAGTCAATTACATGGTCGTATCCGGAAGTCTACGAATACGTTGCCCTAAGTGTGGCATGGATGCCTTTGTAACACGACTTCCGCGTGGACAAAAACTACAAACCTATGTGTCTCGAAAGACAATTGCGTAAAAGCGAATGACGTCGATGCTCAATTCGTAAAAACAAGTAAGAAAGAGAAAAAATAACGTCTTATTTTGAACCTAACTATTTTATTTCGTTGAATTTTGATAAAAACGCCATCCATCTGTCTATTTCATAGTATGGGTGGCATTATTTCTTTTTTCTTTAAATGCTGTGTTGTTAACTGAACATTTTAATTTATCGCCACATTTTTTGTCAAATTTTAAACGCTTAAGCTTATAAACCGCAAAGATGATGGTTACGTTGAGGAAGTATTTATCACTCTACCATTACAATGTTATTGAAAAAAACTGCTACTGATGGGGAAAAATATTAAATTATTTTTGGTGGTTTTTATGGAAGAAAGCCAAGATCTACAATTTCAAATTGATGTTCTTACAAAAGAAAAGGCTCAAATCGAGGAACAATTGAATAACCTTAAAAATGAAAAGGAACAACTTGAGTCAACACTAAAAAAAGAAATCAGTGAAAAAGAACTTCAAATTTCTCAGTTGAAAGATCAAATTAAAGACCTTGAAGAACAGATTGCTACTTTAGAGTCGGAACTTTCCCAATGGAAGTCACGTGCACAAAAAAGTGAAACCGAGTTAAATGAACTTAGTAGTAAGCATGCTAACCTAGAACAAGAATATCAGCATATGAAACAAGAATATGAGAATTTACTTAGCCTTAAAGATAAAGTGGCTTCATTGGAACAAGAATTAGACTCAGTACGCGAAGAAAACCAGAATTTTCAAGCCCAGATTCAGAACTTAGAAGCAAGTATTCAAGAGAAAGACAAAGAAATTGAAGCATTAAAGGGGCAACTCACGCAGTTGGAACAAGAAAAGAGTGAATTGAAAAAGCAGTTAGAAAATGTAGTTGAGGAACGTCATCGTTACCTTAATGAAAAAAATGAACTTGAAAAAACGGTTGAACAAATTACAATGGAAAAAGAACAGAAAGTTAAAGAATTATCCGCCAAAATCCATGAACTTGAAGAAAATTTACATGGAATGAAACTAAATTATGAACGTGAAATTGAAAAGCTTCAAGAGGAATTTAAAGAACTGGAACAGACAGCAAAAACGAGCCTTACAGCGAAAAAGCACATTGAGTCCATGCTTTCACAAACACTTGAGGGTAGAATCGTCCTCTTTCTTGCAAATTATAAAAGTAATGAGCCAGTACCTCTTGAACAACTCGCTAAAGAATTAGGAGAATCGCCGGCATTACTACGTTCACGAATCATAAAATTACAAAGTGATGGTATCATTGATTTTGACGAGTCACATCGTGAAGTAAAATTTAAAAGCATTTAATGCAATTTTCTTCTTTTTTCTTCAATATAAAAAGAAATAGATAAATAAGTCGGCTTTATTTGGTTTATCTATAAAGAATTTCATCTATGCTATGTTATGCGATTTTATTTGCTCTTTTTTCTAAAATTAAAGTAGCAAGCTCTTCAAAGGGCTTGTCAGAATTTTCATGCCGCAATGCAGAAGCTTCAACAAAAGGAACAGGCATCTGAATTTTAGCCTTTATTTCATTCGCAACACGTTGCCCTTCATCTGTGGTTATTTTTCCTAATCCTTTTTCTCGCAAGTCAATTTTATTACCGACTAGGACAATTGGGACAATTCCAACCGCATTCCAAAGTTCATCCAGCCACATTGGTACTTTTTTTAAAGTTTCTGGGCGTGTAATGTCATACACAACGATACCGCCGACTGCGCTGGCATAAAAGTTTTTTCTGATATTTTTTAGCGATTGCTGGCCACCTAAATCCCATAGTTGTAAAACAACATGATGGATTCTTCCACCATAATTGACTTTCAGATCTTTTGATCCGATATCAACGCCGATTGTTGCTTTATATGTTTCTGTGGTTTCACCGCCAAGGTATGAGCGTACTAAAGTTGTTTTTCCAACACCCCATTCTCCAAGTAAACAAATTTTTAATATGGCACTCATTTTTTTCACCAGTCGGTTGCACAAACGTACGTAATGATTGGTAAGTATTGTTAACGATATTTGTGACCTTCTTGCAGCAATCGATCCGGTATATTTTCTTGTGGTTCGACTAATTCAAATCCACGCCCGACTTTCATGCCATTCGATAAGGTCCACCCACTACGGCAAATGTTTTCCGCTTGTCTTCTTGCTGCGCGTCGAACCACTAAATTGGCATCCGCTGTGAATTCCAATTTTGCTACTTTATTGGTCTCATCTAAAATTAATGTTGCTTTAATATCCTCACTTGTTGTATTTTCCGTAAATCGCATATCCACAAAGTACAATTTTACCAACATAACCACCTTAGATCTTAATTTAGCCTTTATTTTTGTCAACATGTGTGGTTGTTTTGTACGAAAAAAGACAAAGTATCATTCATCGATACTCCTTAAAGCATCTTCAAATATATATTTTTGCTAATGAAGTCCTTGCTGATAATATCACTGTAACATCGACGGCTATAAGAACAGCCGTCTAGCTATTCTTAGAGTTGATAGAAAGAGCAATAAGGCGATTCAAATGAATTTATTGGCATTAAAAAGTATTTTTCAACGAAAAAAAAGTCATATCGTCCTCGGAATCGTAGGAGAAATCAATGCTGGTAAGACCACACTTGCAAATAGAATGGGGATGGATTTAGCAAATCAAACTATTGGTAATGTTTCAGAGGTGCCACATGAAACGCGTGAGATTGCAAAACTAGAAAACTGTATTTTAGATGCCAATGGACATGGCCGATTGAATCTTACTATAGTAGATACTCCCGGTATCGCAAATGCCGTAGACTATCGCGTTTTTATGGAACGATACGGGATGACTAAGGCGGAATCAATCCAACGAGCTAAAGAGGCAACTATGGGTGTCATTAAAGCTATTGAAGCCTTAGAGATGATTGATGTTGCGATTGTGGTCGTGGACTCTGCTCGTCCGCCCTTCAATCAAGTAAATTGGATGGTTATAGGTTCTTTACGCTCCAAAAACATTCCAATAATTGTGTGTGCAAATAAGGTCGATCTTCCTGATGCCGACCCACAATTGGTCTTAGACACGTTTCGCGATCAGGTTGCCGCGGTCATACCCATTAGTGCACTTTATGGCGACAACATGGATCAATTATATAATCTAATCGGATCTTTGGTATAATAAACAATAGGTGGTGCAAAAAATGGCGATGGAAGCATCTAATATGGTTCAAGTTGATTATATAACAGCAACTACTTTAAAAAAGATGAATACTAGACAAAAATGCGATTTTGCCGTCAAACAAGTCAAGAATCGGCACATTGTAGTATTCGAAGGTGGTCTACCGCCAAATGAACAAACGTTACTTATTAAGCGAACAATGAAAGATATTGATCATGAAAACTTCTTTGGAATCGATATTGTTGACAAAGAACTTCAATCAAATAATGAAATGGGCTTATTCCTTTTTAAACGCACATTAAACTATAAAATAACTATTGTTAAACCAATTGATATTAATTTCGAGTTTAATGCCATTTAAATAATTCATTCTTTTGCTTTTTCTCAGTAATTGATCATAAATGCAAAGGATAAAATTGTCATTGGTTTGACGCGGAATATGTCAATAACAGAGGAATATTATGAGTGTGTAAAATGTGGTAGTCACTTTAAAGCCGACACTAAGTTGCTCTTTACAGGTTGCCCCAACTGTAAAAATAAATTTTTTAAGATTGTAAGAGAAATTTTTCCCAACAAAGGAAAATCTGAGCGTAAAGTTCTCCAAATTGACGAAAATGAGCGTTTCTTATTGATCAAGGAACATCGACCTGGAGTGTATTCAATAAATCTTCAGCAGTTATTGGCTGAAAATAATCGAGATGTTGCTGTAGTCGGCCGAGAAGGAATTTATAAAATCGAGCTTAATCCGGAAATTTTCCTAAATATTACAAGTAAAAAGG
>WAPZ01000026.1 GCA_015520535.1 Candidatus Heimdallarchaeota archaeon | reverse complement strand
TTCAAATAGAATTATCCTTAGATCTTTTGTTGTTAGTTTTAATTAGTGTTTTTGCCATAAGTGGCTATATACTTATTTTAAATGAACGTCTTTCTACTTATCTTGAAAAATGGCTCTCAAAAAGACCAAATTTCCGTGTGATAAGAATCTTAGTAGTGCCGTTAATTACCATTATGGTTGTTACACTTTCCTTTTTCTCAACACACAGCACATTTACAAGTATACAGCAATTCCTCTTCATTTTAGTTTTATATATATTGTATACTTTTGTTCCGATTGTGATTGCTGAAATAATGACAAATCTGCGCATATTTTCACCGAAATTTTTAGAAAAAAACTCAGCTACCTATCAGATTATTCGCTTTTTTCTAGGTGCATTCATCATTTTCTGGGGGTGGTGGTTTATCGAATTTGACTGGCTCCCGCCACTAATCAATAACTTACCCCTTGCTGAATTTTTGGGTATTTTAAGTTTGAGTTGGAGTTTTTTAATCATTTTACAACATCATATACCCCGTGAACTCCACCGCTATTTAACAATATCGACGTTTAAAACAATTGGCATTTGGATTGCTATTTTAATTGTTGCCATCGTGCCAGCAGCTGTGTTTTCAGCATTTATTCAATATCAATTAGCGGATCTATTCGAACAAGGTATTGTCGGTCTTTTAACAGCCATTGTGATGTTTTTTGGTATTTTCTTCTTTACTGCGTTTATTGAAGAGTTTTTATTTCGTGCTTTGATCTTTCAATGGACAGTAAATTCAATAAACGCAGAGAATCTTACCCCAAAAATTCAAAATGTACTTTTAATTTTGTTATTTGCCTTTGTCAGTCTGTTAATTGTTTTAACTCCCTATTTCAATCTAGCCGACCCCATTACTGAAGGACCGGTTAAAGACATTCCTTTACCCGCTGCCTACGCCACTATCGGTATTATTTATTTTGTAATTGGCATTATTTTGGTCTTTTATCTCAAAAAACCCGAGTTTATCATCTTAGTATGGTCGAGCATGATTTTTGGTTGGGCACATTTTGAAGACTGGCGGTATATTCTTTTTGCCACAATTGCAGGAATTGGCTATTGCGACACGTACCGGCGCACAAAAAATGTATTTGCGTCTGCTACGTTGCATACAACTGTGAATTTTATCTGGGCGTTAACTTTTGCATCCTAGAAATTCATGATTCTAAACGAAAACCAAAATCCTCTTCTTTTTTTATCATTTCAGTGGCAGATGGCACCATTCAGCATTAATGAGAAAAATAAAATTTTTTGGATAAAAATTTATATTCGTTCTTGCGAAACTATAAAAAGAACGATGATTTTAATTACTTGAGAAGACTTAGTTCTTTCTCCATGACGAATGCACAGTTTTTTCAGTATATTTGACCTCTTCAGTGCTGATTCCATATCTACCAAATCAACAGCATGAGTGAAAAATATGACACCATCATCTACTGAAAAGAGGACAGAAACACAAGTCGCACAAACGCGTATACCAGAACTACGGGCAGAAGACTGCAAATTTGGAAAATGTACAGATGTCATTGAAACAATAATACGCTATGAAAAAAATAATTCCCAAAGTAATGGAAAAGGACTTTCAAAATCAAAATTACAGAAAAAACTAGGATTGACACCGGGTGGCCGCCAATATGCCGCCTTTAATCGCTGCTTACATTTATTAGAAAGACATAGGTTAATTCGAATAAATCAAGATGACCGCACACATTATCTAAAACTAACGAAAAGAGGTAAAAAATATTACCGTAAACATGTTTTGCAAGAAACGAATGAACAGTATAGATTCCCCCACTTTGTTTTCAGAATTCATATCTTAAATTGGAAGTTTTACCTGCTCTGGGTGATAACCTCCCAAATTGCTTTAGTGTATACCGTATGGGCAACTCAACGCCCTTTTCTTACCTATGTTCGCATGGTTGCTACAGGCATGCTTTATGTAACAGCATACGTCGTTTTTAGGTGGCTTTTTCTGCGTGAATACCGTAATATAAAACGCAAAGACTACTGGATGGCGCCATTAGTGGGAATTTCCAATAGCAAATGGTACTACGTCACCATACCAGCAATATTCGGTTTTTTGATATTTTTTATTGGTTGGCCGTTTCCTATATTATTTTTGTACCATGGAATCGACCCGAACTGGTCTTTAACTCCGTATCCCGTCGGCATCTATACAAAAGAGTATTTTCTATTTATGATGATTGCCGGATTTTTTGACGTTCTTACTTATGGTGCTTTTGTGTCTGGTAGTCTTTTTTTCGCCGATGTGCTTCATCATCATGTTTACTTTTTCTATAAAAAAATAATAGAATTGTTAAAACAGCATTCACAAGCGGGTAACGAAAAGGATACGTATGAAGAGTTCATTTCCACTGAAATCTCCAATTTGACGATGCATATCACGAAATATATTTTCCTTTTCTTCTTTATTGGATGTGTATTAATGATAATTACTATTTTATATGGTCTATTCCTTACAAAAGACCACATATATTTCATTATTTTTTATATTGAAACGTATTTGCTCTTATTTCCGGGCTTTATTGCCTTATTAAGCTTACTTCGCTATTGGTTTCACCTCATTTTACAACTTCGAAAAAGAAAGCTCTTCGGGCGATTCAATCCCATCGAAGACATATATATTCCCTTAACATTATGGGCGATTCAAATTTTCATTGTACTTTTTATCTTTCCGATTTTAACGTATGTTTTCTTTTTGGAAATAACGTAAATCAAAACGTCCCTTAACTTAATGTTGATATTCCGTCTCAATTTTTCTCAAATAATTAACGTATAATCACTGAAACCGCACAAATTAGGTTACATTGAATCATATATTATGTGCATGTGTCAATACATTTTATGATAGTCAAATATTTATTTGCATGGATTAAAAGGAGGTACGGTTTATAGCGTTGCAAGACTATGCTTGCTTGAAAAAAATGTCATTGTCGGTGTGCTTACCATGACTTGGCGTACAATACTTTCTTTAAAACGTCGCTTTCGCCAGATTAATAAAGATTTACAGAATCATTGCAACAAACACTATTGTACTAGAATTATCACAATTTTAGGACAAGAAAATCTCAAAACCACAGCTTTTACGGGAATTTCAAAAAGAGAACTCCAGTTTAGATTGGATATCACGCCGGGAGGACGAACATATGCCCAATTATCACAATGCTTTAAAAATTTAGAACACCTTAATCTCATCAAAATTGACAAAACGAGACGAGAACATCTAATTTATCTCACTACGTTAGGATTAAATTTTTTCAAATGGATCAATAAGAACTATAACCAACAACAACTCTTCTATCCTTCATTTTTTGTTTTTAAAACGCACATTTTGGATATCAAAGTATTCTTCCCAATTTTAATTGGTGTCAGTCTTCTTAACGATATGCTGTGGTGGTATTTGAAACAACCACTCGAAATTATCGTCGAGTGGAGTTTGTTCAATATTTTTATCATTTTTTCAGCCTACCTTATTTTACGTATTTTCTTTATAGCGGAATTAAACTACTTATACCAAACCGAGTTCTTTTCTTTACTCTCTAAAGA
>WAPZ01000025.1 GCA_015520535.1 Candidatus Heimdallarchaeota archaeon | reverse complement strand
GGAAAAGGCCTTGCATTATATTTATTATTCAAACATTTTGCCAATGGGGATGCTTTGACGGAGAATAATCCCTTAATCTTTGCGGGCGGCCCCTTTACGGGCTTAAATATTCCTGGCGCGGGGAGATTGGTGGCCGTCAGTAAATCACCATTGGCAGATTTTTATGCAGAAGCATATGCAGGTGGATATTTCCCCCATGAATTCCGTAGAACTGGATTTGATGCTTTAGTAATTAGAGGAAAAAGCATATCACCACTTTATTTAGAAATTGTCGATGGTAACATTGAATTAAAAGATGCTGACTCGTTGTGGGGGAAAACAACGGGTGAAGTTGCGGATTACTTTCAAGAAAAATATGGTTCGTCAGTTCGATTTGCAATCATAGGTCCGGCTGGAGAAAATTTGGTACGATTTGCTGCCATTATGAACGACGTGACGCGTGCTTTTGGACGAGGGGGACTTGGCGCTGTTATGGGATCCAAGTTCCTTAAAGCCATTGTTGTTCGTGGTAATCATATTCCTCCGGTTGAAAACAAAGACGCGTTTAAAGAGGCAAGAAAGAGATTTTTAGAACGGATGGTTAAGGAAGCAAAAATGCCACAACGTTTTGGAAAATACGGAACGTCAGGTGGCGTTTCATTTCTGAATACCATGAATATTCTGCCAACCAAAAATTTTCAACTGGGAAGATTTGACAAATATGAAAACATAACTGGAGAAAAAATGGCTGAAACAATATTAGTTGGAAGAGAAACATGTACTTCATGTCCAGTTCGTTGTAAAAGAGTGGTCGAAACGCAATTCGATGGCGTTAGTGTTTCAAAGCGATATGGAGGACCAGAATACGAAACACTAGCTGCATTTGGCTCATTGACGTTGAATGACGATCTCAATAGCATTGCGTTAATAAATCAACTGTGCAATATGTATGGCTTAGATACCATTTCAACAGGCAACGTTATTGCTTTTACTATAGAAGCCATTGAAAAAGGTCTTATTAATACAGAAAACCCGTTACATTGGGGAGATGCAAAAGCCATTGTTAATGTCGTTAAAGCCATTGTATATCGGAAGGGATTAGGAGATTTAATGGCAGATGGCGTAAAACGCATGGCACAAAAATTGGGGAATGGAGCTTCTTCTTTTGCAATGCATGTTAAAGGATTAGAGGTACCAATGCATGAACCACGAGGAAAAGTAGGGCTTGGATTATCATATGCCACTAGCCCACGTGGCGCTACTCATATGGAAGGTTTTCATGATACCATGGTGATGCGAGATAATCCATCACCGCACTTATTAGGTGAAGGATATCCGAAAAAAAGTCGTATTTCCATAGAAGACAAAGCACGCTTGGTCTATATATTCGAAAATGCACGGTCCTTTGTAAATAGTTTGGTTATGTGTGCATTTACAGTCGCGGTGACTGGGAAAAACTATAATTTAACTGAAGTACAGTCAATGTTAAATGCCATATCGGACGTGAAACGCAATTTAAGTGATCTATTGCGTATTGGGGAACGAAATTACACATTAGCGCGATTATTTGCGGTTAAGCAAGGGTTACAAGCAAAAGACGATATATTACCGCGGCGTTTCATGGAAGAACCGTTAGAATACGAAGAAGGTAAAGTCGCTATAAAAGAAGAACTATTGAAGCAAATGCTGGCAGAATATTACAAATATAGAGGTTATGATTCATTAGGACGGCCAAAAACAGAGAAGATCAAGGAATTACAACTGAATGAATTAGACTTATCGCTTTAGTTATTTTTGATTCGAATGCAAATGCTTTTTAACTCCAAGATCTTCAATGGCATAGATAAATGATGGAAGGGTATGATAATGGCAGACTCTGGGTCGACATTTAATCCAGTTGCTATTGTGATAATGGCAGTTACAATTTATAGTTTTGGCATATCATTGCTGGAAATTTTATTATTGGCTTTTGGACAGACGTATACTGATGCGTTGTTTTCATTGGATTATAATAAAATCTTTGAACACATGCTAAATTCATTTGTACTTCAAGGTTTGGAGAACATTTCAGCGAATGTAGCTGCTTTACTGGCGTGGGGAATTGCGTCGGCAGCTGGTGGCGCAAGATTGAAGCATCCAATTTCAGCGGCATTAGCATCTTTAATTTCTGTTGTCGGTGTGGTTGGAACATTGATAGTTTTTAATCCAAGTATTTTCTCAAATAGTGATCAAATAGTAGGTTTTGTGCTTGGATCTGTAGTAGTACTTCTTTTATCTCTTATCGCATCATTTTCCGTTGGTCGTGCATTGTATGAGAAACCGGTTAAGTCAAAGCCTAAAAGGTCTCGAAAAGCTTGGAAAAAAAAGGAACTTTGGAAATGTTCTCAATGCGGTGCTGACTTACCACCTGGCGCGTTAACATGCCCTGAATGTGGAGCTGGTGTTCTCGAATAATACATAAAACGTAACGGCTTCCTAAAACGTTCGTAAAAATGATGAAAAGGCATTTGTCGGAGCAAGCACAATACTTGCAATGAAGAATAATCCGTTCACTGATTTTTAATCCTTTTTTTTGAAATTTTTCATTTTAGTTGAGCAAACAGCTAAGAAAAATAGCCCTATTTGGTAACATCGTTTTTCTTGCCCTATTGTATGTCTTGAGGGCTTTAGTTGGCCGTTTCAGCCAATGTATTCACAAAGTGATATACGGAAAGTTTCTTTAAAAAACTTTAACATTCTTGCGAGGTAGCTTTTGAATAGATTCTAGTTGGTTAACTTGTGATTATGGTGGTTGGAATGGTACTAAAATGTGAAGATTGTGGTTCAGTAGCCCTCATTCATGACTATGACCGTGGTGAAGTTACATGTAGCAAATGTGGAATTGTTCAGAGCCGCATCTACGATTATCATCCGGAATGGCGTTCATATGATGAAGAAAGCAATAAACAACGTTCGAGAGCTGGTTTACCGATTTCAATGCTCCGTGATGCTTCTAAAGGCTTAAGAACCCAAATTGTTCCCAGTGCGAAAGATGCAACGGGATCTTACCTTTCAATCGAAAAGAGACATAAGTTTCAGCGTTTGTCTGTGATAAACGAACGCGAAAAGATAGATAAAGCACGCAACCTTAGACACGCGTTAGCTGAGTTAAAAAGATTGAAAGGTCATTTAAATTTATCAGAAAATACAGCGAAAGTTGCCATCTTATTATATAAAAAAGCGTTAGATAAAGATTTAGTGAGAGGACGTTCAATTGATGCGCTTATTACAGCATGTGTTTATTTGGCGTGCCGAAAAACGCATACACCGATTGGTTTGAAGGATGTCATGAGCGTAACTAATGTTCCACAAAAGGATCTGGGGCGTTCTGTGCGCTTGTTACTTTTGGAACTTGATATAAATGTTGAACAAGTTGATTATATTACACTAATAAATAAAATAGCGCGTTCATTAAAATTAAGTAATGAAACTATAAAAGAAGCATGTAACATATTTGAAATGGCAAGAAATCATGCTAATGGCGAATTAATTGTTGGAAAAAACCCTATGAATATTGCTGCTGCTTGTGTATATTTAGCTTCAGTTCGTACTGGAGAGAAACGTACCCAAGAGCAGGTGGCAGCATGTGCGAATACGACTCCGGTAACCGTCCGCAATCGTTTCCGCGAATTTGTAAACGTTTTGAAATTAAAAAATGTTACAATTAAAAGAGGTGCGGCTGCGAGACCCGTTTATAAACGTTAAATTTCTTTTTTTCATTGTTTTTTAATCTTATTCTTCTTTTTTATTGCTGTAGCATTACTAACGCGAAAAGAAGGAAGATTGTTCCTGAGACAATACTGACGACATGTTCTGGGACATAAGGAATAATCATTTTTCCAAAAAGTACACCAATTATTGAGACCAAAAGAAGGCCTAAAGACGCACCTATAAAGACAAAGATCGGATTTGTAGCTGCAATTGCCAGAGAAAAAACAACTAATTGGGTTTTATCGCCAAGTTCTGCAGTAAAAACGGAAAGAAAACTGGTTATTAGCCAAGCAATTCCTGTTTTGCCGCTATTTTTTGTGTTATTGCTACTATTGTTGCTGTTTTTCGTGTTTTTTGCTTCATTC
>WAPZ01000024.1 GCA_015520535.1 Candidatus Heimdallarchaeota archaeon | reverse complement strand
TTCGTTGACCATAATATACCATAGCTTTCATTGTTCTCACATTTTAGTGCCTATTTAAACAAGAGATTTTCCATGCAAAAAATTTTTTTCCAGTTGCGTTAAATCCTCCTTTAGATCTATTCAATTATTTTATCATTACGAGTGCGAATTGAAAAAGAAAAAATAAAAAATCAGGGTGCAAGACCTATGAGTTTGTCATTAAGAAAAGCTTTCGAAGGAATTGAATTATTTAAAGGAAATATTATCTTGCTGGCCTTCAATTTATCTATCTTCTTGCTCTTCACAGCGTTACAATCATGGATCGCCAGAATTTATTTTTTAAACTTAGCAACATTAAGTATTAACGAGTCTATACTTTTAATTTTACTATTACTTACACCAGTTCTTGTTTTTATACTAAAAAAAAGAATTTTAACTGTATGGTTGTATTCAAAGCTGCATTATTTGATTATAACATTTCAAATTTTGGCACTGCTATTTTTTGATAATGCCATAGTATTTGCACTTTTTGAAGGTATTTCTGTAGCGTTACTGCTTATTTTCCTTCCTTTTTTAATGAATAATTTACACCCAATCGACGAAACAAAAATTTCTTTTGCTTTTTGGAGTGGTATATTTCTTGATTGGATTTTTCAATATTTGGGAAAAACAGTCGAGTATTTAAACGATCTTTTAATTGCAATGCTCTTTTTAGTTGCACTAGCCATTTTTGGGTTTTCAATTGAATATCTCAAACCCGATCTTTTACCCGTACTTTCAGAAGAGGAACAACCACATGTTATTACACCAAAAAAGACCACTTTACTTTTACTTGGAATAGCATGGGGTGCACTAATCTTCCTTTTTCATTCTTTTATTGGAAATGGGTTTGTTCTACTCCGTTATGTTGGAATTGACCCCTCATACGGCGTTTTTTTGATTCTAATTGGCTTATTCATCGGAATTACCGCAATAGGTTTTTTAAAAACCAAGATTCTCTTCATGAATCCAGAAAAGCAAAAAATAATTATTTTAATCAGTTTTACATTAAATTTGGTCTTTCTTATTGATCTTCTCTTTACACAAATCGCTGTCGCAGTGTCTTTATTCTTTTGGGTACTAATTCTACCTTTTAACATTCTTTTCGCCTTCAAAAACTTCATTGCTGTAAAACGCTTAATGCTGAATTATTTTGAATGGCTTATTGGCATGATAGTTTACCTCATTCTCATTTTAAGCTACATTTTTACGTTAACATATGA
The DNA here is from genome assembly GCA_015520535.1 of Candidatus Heimdallarchaeota archaeon. Taxonomy (GTDB): domain Archaea; phylum Asgardarchaeota; class Heimdallarchaeia; order Hodarchaeales; family S146-22; genus S146-22. Next base: position 2,985 of record WAPZ01000024.1, on the reverse strand, counting down.
TTACGTTCCTCTTGGTGGAATATTTCGAAACTTAGATGAACCCATTATTTTATTCAGCAGTTTCTTAGTAACACTACCGCTATTAACAGAATTAAAAGAATCTAAGCTCTTTCGTCTGAATACCAAGGATGTACGTGTTCTACGAATAAAAAAGTTGTTAAAACAAGGATTGATGGATGTTTGGATTTTAATGGCAATTTTGGCGTTAATTTTTGTACCACAAGTTATGACAGCGCCAACAAAAGCCCCAACAACGATCACGGAGATTACCGTGCTTACTTACAACATCCAACAAGGTTTTACCCCAGATGGAAAGCTTAATGCACGAATGCTTAAGGACGTTATCCAAAAAAACAAGGTTGACATTATCGGACTTCAAGAAAGCGATACCGCACGTCCTTCCTCCGGAAATATTGATATTGTCTGGTATTTAGAGAAAGAATTACGCTATTATGCATACTATGGGCCGAAATCATCAGAACAAACCTTTGGGATCGCCTTACTTTCACGTTTTCCATTAACTCATATCGAATACAAAAGTCTGCCCTCACGGGGCGAACAGACTATGGCCATTTATGCGACCGCCAAAATAAACAATCAAGAATTTAATATTGTAGTCACACATTTTGGTGAATACGATGATGACAAACTTAATCAAGCAAATAAACTGGTTGCACTCTATGGTGGCAAAAATAAAACCATTGTACTAGGTGATTTCAACTCAAAGCCCGGTTCCGCTCCATATACCACATTAAGCAATGAATGGACAGAAGTATGGCCACTCGTTTATAATACTACCATTAAAAAAATCGATCACATCTTCGTAAGTGCCGATCTTGAAGGACAGGTAACTACCACATGGCTGGACGAAAATGTTACTGCCTCTGATCATGCACCATTATTCGCAAAAATCAAAATATAAAAGTCAACCACTAATTTCTTATATCTTTTCCCTTTTTATACGAAAAACAAAAAAATAGAGGATTTATGTTAAATGCTCTTTTAACGTCTATCCGATAGTTACCATACTTCGTATTTTATATAACACCACAATTAGATAGGCAATGAAAAATGGGATCATTAGATAGCCCGAAAGCCCAATGACGAACTGGAGAGAAGCCACACTTAGCTCCGTTAGTACAATGAGAAGATCACCGAGGATACGAACGCCTAGCAATAGCCACAAGCCAAAAAGCCATAAGGTACCGCCGGGAAGAGAAGATATGGAACGTCTTTTAAGTAATGTAGGAAAGATAATTGGTGCATGGGCAATAAACATGGTTAGAATGAATCCGACGGTAATAGCATGGAGGCCGGCATCATAGAGGAAAAAATTTTGGTTAAAGAAATGCCATACTAACAAGAAAATGGCAAGAATGATCCAGAGATAGGAGCCAAATAATGCAACACGTAGATATTGATTCATTGGTAATTTTATTTTCGATGTTCGCAAACTAGAGTCGTTTTTAGCTACAATAAGAACCAATGTTAGCAGAAGAAGCAAATTACCAAAAAATATAAAGGGTGAATTGACAAAAAAGCTGAGAATAATGCCAACAAAAAGGAGTGCACCTAAAACCATGGCAGAATTTTCAAATAAATGAAAATTTTTTTGAGAAATTGACTGTAAACGTCCAAATCCGATCCGCTCCCCGAGAATTATAAGAACCAAATACAAAACAAGAAAGACATAAGAATATGAGGATCCACCCGTCCAATTAACTAACATTTTAAGGGCATAAAACAAAATAATTCCGAAACCGAAGATTCCGAGCAGATATTCAGATTTATTTTGTGGAACATTTTGAATCATCCAGATTTGAATCATGATCATGACTATTACGGCAATGATAGCGGATATAAAGCCTAAGTTAATCAAAATTGTGCCAAATTGTTGATTATTTCCGAAAAAACTACCGATAGCCAATAAAAGTGCGGCGGCTTGGGCGGGAAAGATTACATAGTTAAAATATGAAGGACGCGAGGGGATGATTTCTAATCCAATTACACGTTCCATTATAATAACAAGCATAAAAAATCCAATTATCACGAGATCGGGGTGCATGGAAGCAATAGTTGCAGGAAAAAATGGAAATAGATCAATATAAGGTGAACCTAGGCGCACAATTCCACCGGTAAAGCCTAAAATAGCGGTTAAAAATGCTAATATGGCAGTTGGAAGCAAAATAGTTTTCTTGTTCATTTTTCATCCCAAATGACGTGAAATTGGAGAGGTAAATAAACGTATCAGTAAACAATTTGTTATATGAAGGGAAAAGGGGAAAAAAGAGCAACTATAACTAAAATTATCCAAGTAACTAGACGTATGGATGATGTTAGCGTTATAGGTGGAATTTTATAGGGTTTTCTTTGTTTCAAGCCAAAGCCTCGGATTGTTAGCGATTCTGCCATAATATCGCTCCTATAGATAGCGGAAGCTAAGAGGAGTGCAATTAATTTAGGAGAAAAAAGTAAAAATCTTTTTAATCGTATTTCACCACGAAGAACTAAGGCATTAACTGTTTCTTCGGTATCACGAGCCACATAAGGAATGTATGTGAACGTTAAAGAGGGTAAAAAAGCTAATTTAGAAGGAATGTGTAATTTTTCGAAGGCACGTGATAAATCGGCGGGATTAGTCATCAACAAAAAAGTAGAAAAGGTAAGAGCGCCACAGAAAATTCGAAGCATTACGTTAAGGGCGTCCACGGGACTTCGGAATAAAAAGACAATGAACCCGGTAAAAAAAGCGAATGGCACGATTAATTTAAGCAGATTAAAATGATAACGGTAAAACTTAAAGAGAAAAGATTCTATCAGCACAACAATGGCAACAATTAGCAATCCGTACAAATTAAATATTAAAATGGCAAAAAATTGTACCACAAGCGAAATAAGCAAAATTAAGGGGTTATTATTCTTTTTTTTGGGTTTATATGAAATGCCATTATATAAGTCTCTAATTATCAGTGACATACAATTTGT
>WAPZ01000023.1 GCA_015520535.1 Candidatus Heimdallarchaeota archaeon | reverse complement strand
CTATATTATTTAGTTTTTGCATTCCGCTTCTTTTTTTTATTTTTACTAGTCGAAATCCCACGCATTACTTCTGTTTCTATTCTATTGATTGTATTATATGAAATACCTAATACGGCTTGAATATGCGTCTTTTTAATTCCAGCCTCCAGCATTCTTTTACATTTTTCAGCTTTAGAATACTTTGTGCTGGCAATTTTCTGCACCGTATTCCAGTATTCCTCTTCTTGTTTCTTTCGCAATTCTTCTTTCCTTTTCTTCACACGTTCTTCATACGCTTCTTGAAATGTGCCCATCTCACCCTCTTCGTATATTCTTTGCTTGTATTCATCCCATTGAAGAAAGAGATCAGTAGGTGCATACGGTATCCAGTATAGCGCATCTGGAAATGGATAATCAAGCCATTGCCCTCCACGAGTCATGTCAGAATACATTGCTTTACATTGAATTCGGATTAAAACTTTTTTTCGTTCGTGATCGCGATATATTGCTTGAATAATCCAATTAAAATGATTATCAATCACACTTGCATGAACATCTATTAAGGTTGGAAAGACAGCCCAAATATTTATTCCCGTTCCTCTTCCACTTGCTAAAGCCCATTTCAGCAAGCGGGTTTGTCGAGAGTTTGGCACGAATAGGAATTCGGCTTCATCAATGATGACGTGATCGTGGCGTGGATGCTTCTTAGCTAAAAGTTTTATGTCTGGTATAGTGTCTTCACCGATATAAAGTTGTCTTTTTAAATCAAATTCTAACCCATAATCTTCTGTGAGTTTTTTCGTAAAATGTATTGTAGGATTCGTTTTTCCTCTTCCTTGAATCCCCATAACCGCAACTCTAATTGTGTCATTTTTGTTAATCATATATTTTGCAGCTTCCACAAATTCACCTATCTCATATAGTTTGTATACTTCTGGATCATAAGGATATTCACCTAGCGGTGGAATATGCACTATTTTTCGCTTTAAAGGAATTTTTTTGCTAATTAGTTCGCTATGCTTGAGGATAAACTCCAACAATAGTTTCACCGCCCGGCAAATTTGCTAATAGTTCATCACGCTCTGCTTTATCTTCAGCGAGTTTTTTGATATAAGTAGCTGTAGCGCTTATCATTTGCTCTAATGTGATTACGCTACTTTTAGTTCTGAGATATCGAAATGTATCATGTATTATTTGATTTGATATGGCTTGTTGCACAAATGGAAGGCTGAGTGTGTCAGTAGCCATAGCATAAAAAATTAGTCTCAGCCCTTGTGGGCTGAGAACTGATAAAGAAATCTCACCAAATTGTTCTGAGAGTAATTTTCCTTGTTGCCATTGCACCATTGTATATTTGTTTTTCTCTGGCATGTTTATTCATCCTCTACCCAGAATAGATCTATCCCGGATCTTTCGCTTTTTTTGTGGCGTACCTCTTTAGTTTTTCCTCTATATTTGAATTTAGTTACTAATTCACCTTTTTTCTTTCCCTTAATTTTTCGACCCATTATTGCACCTCCTCTTCTTGTTGTATTAGTAATTTAGAAAGCTTAACTTCTTTTTCTTGTTCTGGCTCATGTAGTTCTCCTGGTATAGCTTTTAGTGATTCAGCTAATGACTTTACTGCTCCTTGAAGTGTTTTTTTGTCAGTATCATTAGCTTTGGTGTTTGAAAGAAGTATTACTAGCAATAGTTCGTTTATGAGGTTATCAATAACAGCTTCATGGTTTGCATTGTAGTAATCAACGGTTAAATTTTTAAAAAATTTGATGATATCCTTAAGTCCTTTGGTGTTTGGCAATTCCATGTCCAAGATAATTTCGTAGAGCTGATTGAAATGCTCTTTGATTTTAATTTCTTTGCTGGAACTTTTTTTATCTGAGGAAGTATTTTTTTTCCAAAATTTAATTCCTTCTAATTTCATGCTTTTTCACCATCTCCACTTTGTATTTTTGGTATTAATTCCCAATCAACTTTTAATTTCCCTAATTTTACTTTTTTCTCAATCTCAGAGCTTTCTTCCTCTAATTGCTCTAATTCTTTCTTTAAATCTACATCATATTTTCCTTTATAGGCATTATCAAAAGCAACAATCATTCTTCTTGCGTAATCAATAGATTCTTTTGCACTTTCAGCTTCGGAACGATTGTATAGTTCAAACAAATAACTTAGTTGATTGCTTAATTTTTGCAATATTCTGTTTTTAGCGTAAAGAAATCCTTTGGATACTGTAGCTGGCTTAATATTGATATAAGGGCTTTTGTATAATACTTTTGAATCCCAAATCCAGATTATAACTCCTAACACTCCACTAAATATTAGCATAGTTAGAATGCTCACGCTTTGACTTGTGGTCAATTCAATGTTGAAACTTGGTAATAGATTGTAAATAACAATTCCAACAATAGCGATTATTAATAAAATTAAAGGTCTGTAGCCCATGTTTTTTTCTATTGTTATGCCACCTTTTTTGAATTCTAAATCTTCAGCATAATAAATTACATCTGGATCGTGTTTTGTGTATTTTTTGACAATATCGGGTTTAGAACATTTTTCGATTTCTTTTAGCTCTTCAAAATGTCCTAAAAATAATCGAAGTAAAGTTTCTTTAAATGCGCCAACTTCATTTTTCTTGATTTTGTATTTTTTTCCGTTTTTCTCTACATAATAGATTTGTGGAACACCACCTATTGTTTTGTCATGTAAAACATCTACTTCATGTATATCTATAGCTGCTTTTTTCAGATTTTTAGTGCTGATGCGATGTCCAAACCAAAAGGCTAAAATTGGGATGATTGGAATAAGAATGAGTGCAGGCTCTAAGTCAACTAAATTCATTAATAAGACTTCATAATCACCAGGCGATAACATGAATAAAACTAATAATAAGATCCATGCGAATAGCCCTATAAAAACAGCAATTGTTAATAATGATGGAAATTCTATGTATAGTGCTTTACGCTCCATAAATTCTCCGATAAGGTAAGCTATTCCCGCATACAAGAGCCCAATGATAAGATATTTTAGTGCTAATGTATTAAGATCTCCTTTAGTGTTTGTGACGATTTGAGCTGCCGGGTGTGTTAAATGAAAAAATTCGATTTTTAGGTTTCGATAAGATAGCACAATTTTTTCCGTTACGTTAGTATATTCTAAATTAACTTCTATATCAACATAATGGGGATCGCCGGAGGGATTCATGCCTTTTTTTACTTTAATATCTTTAGTATAGCGCAATTCTTTATACACTATTTCTTTTTTCGTAATAGTATTGTTGTTCTCATCAATAGTAGTGACTGTTTGTTCTGTTTGTTTATATACATCTAAAATAATATGCCGCTCTTCATTATCACCTCCACTCCAATAAACATAAATTCTAAATGAATCAACTAAAATGCGTTGCTCATCAGCTGGAATAAATATGTCACCACCATCTTTCCCTTCTCTATAAATGACGATAAAACTATCATCATCAGCAAAGTATTGTGGTGCACTTCTCAGTCCGTCTATACTGTTTAATGAACTTAGAAATGAAATAAGCATTAAACTTAGAAAGAATATCATAATAACTTGTTGTTTTTTCATTATTTTTCATCACTCCTATTTGATCCACTTGGAAAAGCTAATATTAATCCAAATAGCATTAGAAAAAATATAATAACACTCATGCTAAACATATCTAATCCAAATAGTTGAATAAAATAATCTAAACCTAAAAATAAAGATAAAGCAATAATTAATAATCCTAAGCCGATGGCTAGACTAAATTTTATCTCACTCAACTTTTCAAAGGCTTTCTTTCCGACAGTCCCGATAATAATACCAAACATTGTAAATAATAATCTGTCTAGTAGTTGTGGAGGAATTCCTAACATTCGTTTATCTCCTTACTTTTTCTTTACACTAACATCAATATCAAATTTTGGTTGTTGTCGTTTTGTGAACCACCATGCCGTAAGTAAAACTGGTATAACAAAAAATATACCGCCACCAATAAATATTAACCCATTCAAACTTATCCCACCAGAATCACCACTAACGACTGCGCCTCCACCATTGCCACCGTTACCTCCACCACCGTTTCCGCTACTATCATCTGGCGTGGGGTTTTCTTCTTGCCAACTTACTGAAAATACTTGCGACTCATAACGATTCCCGAAATCATCTATAGCCACAACTTTGAAATAGACAATATTTCCCGCTGGCATTCCTCTAAAGTAAAATCGCCATAAGCCATTCGTATACGTTCCTTGCAATTGATCACTCATATTGTTTTGTGAATTAAATCTAAATAGGAGGTATACCGTTAATAGTGATTCTACTGTATATTCTTGCCCTTCTACGATAGGATCTATTAAATCAGCATAAATATACACATTTTGGTTTGGCTTTGCTATTGTCCCCGGCGAATAAATGATTTGTTGAAGCTGTGGTGGTGTCGTATCACGTAACGCACTAAAGGATCTTACAGCATTTCCCATTCTTGTTTGATTATCGATTAATTGAACGTAATAAGTTCCACTGTCTAAAACATCAAAATTAAAGGTAGAATTTAACCACCCATCATTTCCACTCGTAAAATTAGCACTTCTTAAGCTTATATTAGCATATTCGTTCCAAATAATTAAATAGAACTTTTCATTAGTTAATGGGCTCTGATTATGCCATTGTAATTTTATTTGAAATTGTATTTGTGTGATATTTCTATTTAGGCTCTGTGGATAATCGTCAAGATCAATATTAAAATAGGCTACACTGTTGTTTGACATAAAAAACCATTGCCATGTTCCATTTTCTAGAATGCTTACAACAACTTGTTTATGTGTTTGATTAAAAGAATTGATTTGTATGAAACTAGGTTGCACAGTATAAGTTGTTGTTGGTGTTGTTACGTTAGCAAAGTCATAATCTATAGGAATATAAAATGTAGTGTTTTGGAATGGTCTTGGATCAAGATTTAACGTATAGTTAAAGTAATAATATCCATTTTGAGTCTCATTATTTTGAGTTTCGTAAATATAAGTTGTATTAATTACATTATTTCCATTAAAAATATAATTAAAACTTGTATAACCTTTAGCTATCAGATTTATTTCATTAGAAGTAAAACTATAAAATAAATTGAATTGAATGT
>WAPZ01000022.1 GCA_015520535.1 Candidatus Heimdallarchaeota archaeon | reverse complement strand
GAAAAGTGTTGAAACAAACAAGAGTCTACTCCAAGATGGGGTATTTTTTGACGAATTCGAGTTCCGCCCACTTGCTTCCAAGACCAATCCAGTGACCGGAATGAGTCACCGCAAATAAGGCAAGCAATGCAATGTAAATGATGTGTTCATCAACTAATGGGTTATAAACCGCCACACCTTCTGGTGGAAGTATGGGGAAGTCCGCTAAATAGACCAGCACAAAGAAGATAATTGCAGCAATTGAACCTGGTCGTACGGCAATTCCAAGAATCAAGGTCACGCCAACAAAGAGTAACATCAACATGAACACAATGTCTACAATTTGATAGATACCCGCCAAAGCATCGTACAAAGGTTTAAGTGGCGTATTCGGATTAACAACAAATTTCAAATATCCTTGCGTTGGAGAACCACCATTTATCCATGCTTTATCCGGCGTGGTGGCAAAACCTAGTCCGAATGTCTTGTCTAAGAATGCCCAAAGGAACAGCCATCCCATCAAAATTCTTAGCACACCAATTACAAATTGTTCGGGCTTTATTTCTTCACTCATATTATTCACCTCACTTTTTATTCTTTTTCTCCTTCTTGCTTCCAATGTAACATTTTTTGATATGTTTTTTAAATTATATATCAGATTCTCACACTTAATGATGAGAATGAGGAACTACAAGGGTTATTACTCTTTTTAACCGACAATTTTTTATAATTTCATAAATTAACGCTATACTCGGAGTTTTCATTGTTGATTTTAGCGATGTTTGGACTATTTTGTCAATATCTGAATTAAACACAATTTAAAGCCCTTATTTTTGGAACTTTTCATTAAAGAAGACAAATTCTTTATTAATACATGAATATATGGAAATTTTTAATTTGAAATTCATGATATCGCGACTTACCTAAACCTAATCTTACTCAAAAAATGCGAACGTTGACAGGATGCTTACTTTTTTAAAAAACAAATCTTAAAGTGTGAATAGATGGAATCGTGAAACCATATGAGTGAAAATAATCTTTTAAACCAGTTTTTGTTAGATTTCAATGGCGTTTCATGTCCCGGTTGTGTAAAGTCGATAGAAAAAACCCTTGCCGACCTTCCAGCAACAACCGCAATCAAAGTAAGTCCGACGACGGGTAATTCTTTAGTTAAAACTTCGCTAAACATAGACTATGTCGAAAAAAAATTGAAGAAATTTCAAGGCTGTTGCGAAAACTGTATCATAACACTCCAATCCATTAAAAATGTGAACGATGGTAATACAACACAAACCAATCTTTTTTTAGCTGAAGAGATGGACGACTATCATCTTATTAAAATGCAATATGCCAAGGCATTGAAACAATTATCACAATCCGACGACGTTGCTTGTAGTGAATATTGTGTTTGTAAAACAACAACCGTTGATAGAAAAAAGGAATTTCCACAGGCACCCAGTTTAGCTGTTATTCATGATCTCACTACACGAATAAACAAGTACCTACGACAAGGGATGAACGTATTAGACTTTGGTTGTGGTACGGGCCATGATGCGCTTCAAATTGCTCCCATCATTGAACCCGGGAATATGATAGGAATCGATGTAACACCAGAAATGATCGCGTTTGCCACTCACGCTGCGCAAAAACTGGGAATTGAAAATGTTGAATTTAAGATCGGTGCTGATTTAAGCAATATTCCAAAAAATGCGCTTGATGTAGTTTACCTTAACAATGTTTTCAATATCTTAAATGAGAAACAGCAAATTTTGCAACAAATATTCGAACGCCTCAACAAAAATGATTTTTGCATCATTGCTGACGAATTTACTGATGAAAATTTACCAAATGAACTTAAAGCCGATCCTTCCTTCCAGTGCGGCGGGCTAGCTGGTGCAGAATCGCTATCAGTACTCGAAATGGCAGCAAAAAAAGCTGGCTTTCGAAAAGTAGATATAGAAATCGTTAGACATTACACTGTTGAATATAGATCGCAAAATTTAGGCTTTCAAACGGCTATAGTAATGCTCTGGAAGTAACACACTAATGAAATGCCATTATCGTCAGAGAACACGACGAATGTAGCTAACAACGATTTGTTAAAATTATAGAATTCTTATTTTGTTCTTTTTTCTACATTTACACCCGCTTGTTTTTATAATAGAGAAAGAAAAAATTAAAACGGTTTTTTTGAAAATTCTACATAAGGGAAGGATTGCTGTAATGAACGATCCAAAATTGGTTGTGCCCGATCAAGATCTAAAATCATACCGGGACTGCTTAATTGCTCCATAATTTCTTGTGGAATCGAAAGTAAGAAATTTTTCAAGGATTTTCGCACAAAGTATGTGAGACGATAACCGATAATTAGTGCACGAACGGGATAGGTGGGATGATGTTCGATTACCACATTCATCTGATTCGTTTCTATCACATGCATGTGCACTTGCGTTTTGACGCTTTCACTTAAGAGCGATGAGATAGCGGTTATGGCACCACTAAATAATTGATCGGTAATTTTGGGCGTTTCTATCCCTTTAGATTGAATTGAGCGCGAATATGCAGTTAACCCCGATTCATTATAAAGAATTATGTGATGTAGCGGCACCGGAAGACGATACAAATAGTCCGGATTGATGATAAACACCATTAAAAAGACAACCATGCCCACAACCGTTAAGAAATAGCTAAAGACTAAAAATCCCGACAACGGCACAAAAAACAGTTTTGTATCTGCAGCAACATACCCAATTCCTAATGGCCGATGAAATGGACCAAAAAAACCGCTTAGCACTAACAACACTGTTGAAAGAAACTCCATACCACTCTCCAATTCTTTTGTCAGTTTCCACATCTGCCACGCAATAAAACAAGCAAAACCAAAAGAAAACAACCGCATGGTATCAAACGCCACGTAGTAAAGCAATAAAATAATTTGTTCAGTTGGAAATAACGACCTAAATATCACGACCACAAACCGACTTCCAAGCAAAAAGGACATAATTGAAAACCGAAGAAAGTGGGGAACTGGCCGAGAAACTAACTCATAATGAAGATAAATGAAGAAGAATAAAAAAGAAAAACCAATTCCGCCAACGATATGCCCTACTATAAAGGCAAGACTCCCTTCGGGCATGGGAATCACTCCGGACAACGTCATCACTGTTAACGGCACTAAACCCATTACCAGTCCAAATGTGAGATAATGATCCTTGCGGTTCTTTCTAAAAGTCTGATAAATAAAAATCGCCATTAAGACGACAATTGCAAGTGTCATTGCAGCTAGAAGCAATGTCCCTACGGAAATACCCTCTTCAGCCATGTATTCACCTTCATACTCTAAACATTTTCATTTTTACATCTATTCTTCAAAAGCCTTCCACTTTTATATAATTTCTCAAATATCAAAATTGCTCGAGTTTCAACGCCACAAATTTTCCACTACTTACATTAACTTGGGTCAAACATATCTTTACTTGCTAAATAAGAAGCCATACGAAAAGATCTGCTAATATTAATT
>WAPZ01000021.1 GCA_015520535.1 Candidatus Heimdallarchaeota archaeon | reverse complement strand
AGTAGATTTAATGACGTAGTTGTCGTCCCATTTATACGAAGGTACAAATAAAAACTTGTTAAATTTAAGCCGCTCCCATAAATCGCATCAGTAGCATTTACATAGAACCATGCATTTCCTTTATTATGGGAGTTGATGGTGTCATACAAGTCTACTAATGTCGGCGCGATGGTATCGGTGGCAGTCCACGTAATAAAATTTCCAGTCGGCGAGTTAAAGTAATTATTCACATTTCCTACACTGTCAGTTGTCTGAAACACGGTCACATTGATAAATTCATTATATGGGACCGAATTATTTATCCAATACCACAGATAGGGTGTCGTTACATTTCTTGTCATCGAAAATATCGTGCCATTCCACCATACCTCAACTACAGACACATCTAAATTGTCAGTAACATTAGCAACAACTAAAATAGTCCCATTTCCGTAATCTTTAAGGTTTATTGAATTAACAAAGGGACTTATTTTGTCTGTAATGTCAACAAAGAGCCATGATGATGTATCTATATTATTTTTCTCATCAGCCGCCTCGACTTGATAATAGAACGTGTTACCAATACCGAATTTTGTTTTATTGAAAAGATATTCGTAAAGCCCCGAGGTTACATTATATGTCATGGTATTACTGATGACACCGGATGCATGGGCACTATCAGCGTCAATTTTCAGTGTCACGGAGGCAATACTTCCCCATGGATCAGTTACATTAGCTTCAAAAAGCAATAAGTCGGGAGACGATGAATTTTTTACCGTAGTAGAATAAATAATCGGTTGTACAATGTCTTGATTTAGAGTAATTAATTTTGGTGCGGGTAAATTCGTGTTGTTAATATTATCGCCATTATCTAAAATGCCAGTAATTTGATATTGATATGTCGCATTATAAAGAGGATTTTGCAATTGAAAGCGCCACATAGTCTTTTGCGAATTATTGGTAGCCATGGCAAATACCGAATTATTGATAGTGACATTAACTGCCGTCACCGTACCCTCATTATCAAACGCATCCGCCCAAAAAACTACTGTCCCGTTTTTATAATCGTCAACACCAAAATTACGGAGTTGTGGCGGTGCATTATCGATTTCTGTTACGCCAGCTACATCAATGGTAAGTGTGGTGGCTTGGAGGTCATCACTCACAATTGTGTCATTATATTTGACCTGTAATGTCGTGGTTCCACCAGTTAAACTGAGTATCTCCGCCTGAGTAAACGAAATATTATACCATTGTAGGGTGTTGCTTGTAATATACGTCAAAAATAGCCATGTTGCTGACGTTGCATTATAAACATATAAAGACATATTTTCATCCGCAGAAACTTGGCCATAAACAACAATCGCAAACTGATTTTTTTGGATGTTAATATCTGTATTTTTTTGTATAAATTCCAGTCGTTGCTTGTTGCTTTTTGAATTAATCAAAAGGGCATCAATTTCCCATTGCGATCGTGACGAATCACTCACTTCTAGAGAACTTCTAAAACGGATTATTACTGTTGAATTTGAAGTAAGATACGACGTTATGGTAAAATTATTCCATGCTTGTGCTGCCGTTATAGTTCCAACTGATAACCAATTGTTATTCTTCCAAATATCAACGATTAAATTCTCCGATGACGCAAGGGTTCCTGTTTTGACAGCCAGTACATGATGATCTTCAGAATAAGGAACATTGAGTATTTTTATTGGTAGATTAACTAGAAAATTGAGGCTTCCTACCCAAACTTGTGTATCGGCAAAATATCTCTGATTTTTGCTTTGATCAAAGCGAAGATACAGGCGATACCATTCTTGCTCGGTAATTGTTGTAGGAATAGTAAAACTGCCTTTCCATTCATTGGATCCGACATTAGTTGCGGTTCCACTTCCAATTGTTATTGCATCATTGTCAAATTCTCTTAATTCAATCGTATAAGGATGTGATTTATCTAAGAGTGTTGAAGTGACCTTTACCCAATATTGTGTTCCGGGAACAAAATAATTTTCATTCCATGGCTGTGTTAAGCCCTGATCTAAATAAAATTGATGACTTCCATCAAGTGGATTGGGTGTGCCAATAGAAATAGTTGTTTGCCACTTTGTCCATGTAGCTCCACTGGCGCTTTTTAGTTCATTATACAACGTCAAGCGTTGATCGTTATATGCCGACGAAAGTGTGAAGCTTTTATAATACGAACCAGAAATCTCTGTCCAATTTTGATTTGTTAACTCAAGAATTTTTTTTCCAAGGAGATCATAAAGGCGAATTTTAGAGGCACTGGTATCTCTTCCTGGTGCCATGTCTACACGCATATAAATCGTTGCTCCATTACTGAATACGGTTACATGTTCATCTACTACGCTATCATCGTCTAAAAACCACTGCATATCTCCTTGCTGATTAATGGCGGACGTTTCCGACCATAATTTATCATATTCTGGGTCAGATTCGTTAATTATGTCAAATGCAGAGTCTACTGCTTTTACTGCATCAAAGTTTGAATGATATCCAATATTTGGTGTACTGGTGTCAATTGAGTCAGCAAATGTGTCATAATTTGTACTGAGATCAGCTTCAGTCGCCGTTTCAACGTTTCCATCACGGAACTGTATATTATTAAAACCTGTTGTTGTTCCAGTAACCACAGTTTCGCTGTCCATCGGATTAACTGTTGGTGCAGTGTTTACTGTATTTCCAGAAACATTAATATTTTTTTGAGAATATTCTTTTCCCTCCCCATTTATGGACGTTCCATTATTATCATTATAAGTATGACTTCTTTGTGTATCCATTGGTAACGTATTTTTGTTTTTATGTGCTCTTAAATTACTAAAAAATACATTACTGCCTATAGT
>WAPZ01000020.1 GCA_015520535.1 Candidatus Heimdallarchaeota archaeon | reverse complement strand
TTGAACCCCTGCCAGCGGCGTTTTTAAATCGTGCACAATGCGGCGAATATTTTTTTGCCAGTTTTGTTGCCGTTCGTGTAAAACGCGCTGGGTACTGTCTTTAATTTCCACTAGATAGGCATTCACAAAATTGAAAAAGCTCACAAATGGGGTAACCGTTATTTCCCCGATAAATGTGGTGGTGGCATCTTCAATCTGAAAACTGGTATGGTATTGTTTGCGACTGGTCATGCTTTTGCGGATGGCCACCACAATTTCCGGGCGCGAAACAAATCCAATCTGAAAATGCTGTTTCTGTTTCAGGGGAGGATTTAGCTGGAGGAACTGATTAATCCGTTGGTTGAAGGTGATGACGCGGCCTTTGTGGTCCAGCAGGATAATGGCATGCTGGGAATGATGAATGGAGTAAAAAAAGTAACTGATATACTGTTTGGCGCGATTCACCAGCCAGTGAATTCCGGTATACAATCCCACCTGGGCAGCGAACAGGAAGAAAAGTATTGCCCATAAATAGGCATACCAGGGATTTTTCTCCGGACGAAAAATGCGGCCTTCATTTTTGTAAAAAACGGCGAAATCGTGGTGGACTTTGGAGCGAGTTTGAATGGGATAAATTTTGATTATTGGTTCCTGGTTGATTAAGGGAAAACGGGCGAGTAGTTTTAGGTTATTATCCAGTAAAGAATATTCAATCCCGGAATAAACCAGCAGGGTACGTTGATGGTCAATCCATTTTCCCGCAGTGATTAAAGCCAGGTTTTTGTTGGGAATCGGTGTTGCTTGATGGACAACCGAGAATTGTTCATCCAGCTGCAGCACGCGTTGCCCCTGCAGAGAAACGTAAATGGAAGGGATTGAATCATTAACCGGAAGAACAGAAATAATGTCTTCCGAAAATTGTTTGCGGCGGATAACCTTTCCCGTTTTATCCACCAGACCCAATTCATTTCGCCTGGATAAACTTCCATAGAGGAAAAAATTCCCATAGCTTGTGCGAAAGGGAAAAATTTCCAGATGGGAAAACTTTTCGCCCATGCGGCGGGGCGGAAACAGAGGGTGGAGTTGCGCATCAAAAACGGCTAACCAGGAGTACGCATCGGAAAGAAACGCATCCGGGGGATGGTTGTTTGTGGCAATATTGCGGACGGCAATTTCTTTGAACCCGTCGCCATCCAGGTCCAGAATAACCGGCGTTGCATATCCAAAGTGGTGGTCAAATCGATGGGTAATGCGTTTTGTTTCAATATCCCAGATGCAAATGGCGCGGGGTTCCAATGCGTATCCCGCACTGGGGGTAAAAATCAACTCCGGATTCCCGTCATTGTTGATGTCCGTAACCTGAGAAAAAACACCCATATCTCCGGGTTTTTGATTGGGAATATTCCGCTTGCGGATTATGGGAAATTCCTTCAAAAGAAATTCCGGACGGGATAAATCGATGATACTTAAATAGAGATATTGCTCCCCGCTGGTAAAGATAAATATCTCCTTCCAGTTGTCGCCGGTGATATCGGCATAGCATTGAGACTTGAAAATAATGAGATGACCAAAATTAAACTGGTCAATCAGCCCCAGATGGTAATCCTGATAGACTTTTATACTATAGGCAGAATTGTACGTGTCGTTCAAAACAACCATTCGTTCCTGAAGGGTATCCCCGGAAAGGTCGGCAAAATAAGTGTGGGAAGCCGGGGTAAGTGGAGATAACGCAGAAGGGAGCATATGGAGCCGCACCGGCGTTATGCGGGAGAAGAGATAAATGCCGGAAAGCACTGTTCCAATGACGCTTATTACGCCAATTAAAAGGTAAATTTTATGTAATGGCCGTATTCTCATGGAATACCGTTGTTTATTTGCATAAAGGTACACCCCCCGTTGCAAAATTGCAATAGGAATGCCAGAAGGGGGAGGGGGGTGAATTTTGTAGAATAACGACATGGAAATCCCCGCATCGTTGCATTTTTGCAATATTTACCCCATATCCGTTGCGTTGGTGAAATGGTTTTGGTAAGGGTAATATGCTGAATAACTGATCGGCCTAACATTTCCTCAATAGTTTAAAAGCAGGATATTTATTGAATAACTAGCCAGATGGGTTGCTGGTGGATATTTACGTATAAAATAATTAAAAGGAAAAGGTATGAGTAACCAAATTGGCATAGGATTTGAGTAAGTTTAAATGATTTAAACAACAGAAATAGGAGGAATTATGCGAAAAATAACTTTAGTTTTTGTGATTATTATATTTAGTATCTCCTTTACAATTGCTTCATATTTTTCGAATGGTAAAAATTATATTCAAATGAATTCTCCCAATAATCGTGTAGCTTTATTTCTTGAGGATTCAGCTACAGTTGAAGTATGGATTTATCCTACTGAATTATATAGGATTAAGGATAATTATTATCAATTTGTTTCGGGAATGATAGGTCTAAGATTATTTCCAATCGAAAACAAAAATAATTTTGGTATTAATTTTATTTTATTTTTGGAAACAAAAGGACATGATACTTTAACTGTTGATAATGTGGTTCCGCCAGCGAAATGGTCTCATATTGCAGCTACTTACGATGGGATTTCTATGAGGTTATATTTAAATGGCAATCTTATCGGAGAAAAAAATGTTTCTGACAGGATTTATCCCAATAGGTTAGCTATTTCTTATGCCAGTTTGTATGGCGGATTACTCTATGACCTTCGTCTATGGGATATATGTCGTTCCCAATCTGAAATAAAAGATAATATGTATAAAACATTAAACGGCAATGAAACAGGTTTAAAAGGATATTGGCCGCTTCTTACTGCTAATGACAATTCCACTCCGGATTTGACTTCTAATCAAAATGATTTTAGAATTAGTATAAATAATAATTATGTAGATTCACCTTATTTTTCATCTGCTACCCCAGCAGATTCTATAGAAGAAGGACACTCGAATTTGAATATATCTATTAATTATATAGACCTTGGGGATGTAGAAAAAAACACGTATGGTCTTGCTGAATTCCAAATGATAAATGATGGAAATAAATATATATACGGAAGAATAAAATTAGCAGACAATACAAATATAATGGATAGTTATCAAGATACGCTGGGTGTATTTTTCATCGACCCCTGGGATACTCTAAACCATAAGGTTGGTTTGATTCCGAAAGTTAAGGGAGAAATATCCAACAGTTTTATTTTCGATAAAGGGAATTTTGATAATTTAGGGCTGTCGTTGCCTTTTAGAATAAATAGCATTCGAGAAAATGGCATTGATATTAATAATGTGGATATGTGGGTAAATAATGATGGATCTTTTGCATACAACAAAGACTACTGGAGATTATATGGTCTTGAGTGGCCGAAAGATAGCCAAAAATTTGTTGTATATGCCTCTGGAATCTGGATTGGGGCGAAGATAGCAGAACAGGTGCACACATCCGCGATGGCCTACCGAAGTCAATTCGCTCCGGGTAATATCGTAAGTGGGCAACCAGCCAATCCGGAAGATGAACGGTTCCATGTATATAAAATTCAGATTGGAGATGATAACAGTAATCCTGATTACGCCAACTGGCCGGCAGATTTAGGTGCTCCTGTTAATCCTGACGGTACTCCAAAACATATGGGTGATCAAACATTATTTGTAGTTTGCAATGATCTTGATTCTTTGACAAGAAATAATACTTATTACGATAGCCAACCTTTGGGGGCCGAAGTTCAACAAACCTTCTGGGGGTGGAATTCTAAAGAGGATTTGGAAAATGTTATTTTTCTTCAAGCAAAGCTTATAAATAAAAGTGACTCTTTGTGGGAAGATACATATTTTGGAATTTGGGTTGACGCCGACGTGGGATATTATGGGAACGATTTGGTTGGTATTGATACCATTAGAAATATGGGGTTTGGGTATAATGGAGAATTATCAGATAAATCCTATTCAGATTCTCCACCCCCAGCCATTGGTTTAAAAATATTAAAAGGGGTTTTCTATTCCCAGCCAGTTCAGTCATTTTCTTACTATGGTCCAAATCTTTTACCAAGGGAAGTTTATGGTGAACCATATAATGGAGTTGAATTTTACAATTATTTACAAGGGTTAACAAAAAATGGAGAGCACTATATTAATCCCCAAACTGGAGAAGAAACTAGTTTCCCTTTGGCTGGCGATCCGGAATTACAAAGTGGCTGGGTAGATAGCCAACCAGCAGACCGTCGTTTTCTCCTTTCGACCGGTCCTTTTAATCTTGCTCCTGGAGAATCAAAAGAAATAATTGCTGCCATCATTGTGGCTCAGGGAAGTGATAATTTGAATAGCGTTACTGTATTAAAACAAACAGCGGATATTGTTCAAGAAAAATTTGATAATGGTGAAATAATGGGAGGTGCTGTTGAAAATATTGTTGTTCAAAATGTCCCACCAAATACACAAGACACTTTGAATGACATATCTAATAGCGGAGCAGAATTACAGGTAAGTTCAGGAGAGTCGGGTGCCTCTGTTGAATTAGCAAGTTTTAATGGAGCTCCCCCAGCTACTGAAAATATGGAAAGTTCAGCAATTCATGGTGTGGGCAACTATTTAGATGTTCAAACCAGTGGAGATGTTGAATGGCCGGTTAAAATTAAAGTTTATTACACCAGAGAAGATCTAGAAAATGCAAATATCGCAGAATATGAAATAAAAGGTCTTTATTATTGGAACTCAACTAAACAACAGTGGATCTTATATTCTAATTCTGGTGAAGATGATCAAGAGCGGGGTCATTCTTTGACGGGAGTAGACACCAGTAATATTAGTGTTGATGGAAGAGAATTTGAAGGGTTTGTTTGGGCGGAAGCTTATCATTTAACGGTAATGAGTATTGGAACAAGCGTGGATAGCACGCTTCTGGATATTGATAAAGTAAATGGTAATAATATTAAAAAATTTCAGTTGTTTCAGAATTATCCTAATCCCTTTAATCCAACCACAGAAATTGAGTATGATATTCCGAGAACAGCAAATATATCAATTGTAATATTTAATACCCTTGGCCAAAAAATACGAACACTGGTCAATAAAAGGCAAACACCAGGTCAATACACTGTGGTTTGGGATGGCAAGGATGATTACGGCCGCAATGTGGCTTCGGGGATTTATTTGTATCAATTAAAAACGAATGATTTTGTGCAAACAAAGAAGATGATATTAATAAAATAGTAAAAAAATAGGTATAGGTA
>WAPZ01000019.1 GCA_015520535.1 Candidatus Heimdallarchaeota archaeon | reverse complement strand
CTTTTTTAAAGGTGATTGGGTATGGAAACGCATTGGCACAGTTTGACCGCAGATCAAGCGGTTAGTAAATTGGGTACGTCGATCGTAGAAGGCTTAAACTCAGAAGAAGTTCAAAAAAGAAGAGAAAAATATGGTTTTAACGAGATTGTACTAGAAGAAGGAACATCACCGATTATTTTATTTTTATCGCAGTTCAAAGATGCACTAGTTATAATTTTATTAGCTGCGGTTGTAATTAGTGCTATTTTAGGCTTGCTGCAGCGTGGTGAAGAGTCGACCGAGTATTTTATTGATGCCATTGCTATTTCCGTCATCGTCATATTGAATGCCATTTTAGGCTTTATTCAAGAATATCGTGCCGAAAAAGCTGTAAAAGCGCTTAAAAGAATGACTAGCCCGCAAGCTGTTGTTTTAAGGAATAAAAGTTGGGAACGAATTCCGAGTCGTGAATTAGTTCCCGGTGACATCGTGAAAATAGAGATGGGTGATAAAATACCAGCAGATGGCCGATTAATTTCTAGTTATTCGTTACGCGTTGATGAATCATCCTTAACCGGTGAATCGATGGCTGTGAATAAAAATTTCAGTTCCGTCTTTTCTGAAGCCACACCCTTGGCTGATCGTAAAAATATGGTTTATATGGGAACAACTGTTGTTGGGGGAGGTGGTATCTTTGTTGTCACAGCAACTGGGCTCTCAACTGAGTTTGGAAAGATTGCTAGATATATAAGTGAACAAAAACAGGAAGACACACCATTACAACGACAATTGTCAGATTTTGGACAAAAACTAGGTATTGGTATTCTAATCATTAGCGCAATAATTTTTGTATTCGGTTATCTTCTGTTAAAAACCAATATAGAAGAACTGTTTATCGCTTCAGTTGGTTTGGCAGTGGCAGCCATCCCGGAAGGGCTTCCTGCTGTGGTCACACTCGCGTTGGCTATAGGAGTGCAAAGAATGGCTTCACGTAATGCACTGGTAAAGAGATTACCGGCAGTCGAAACCTTAGGGAGTTGTGATACTATCTGTACAGATAAAACTGGCACGCTGACTGAAAATGCAATGACCGTTCGAAAAATTGTCCTTTTAGACAATATCAACAAGGACAATGGGAAATGGGAGTTCGCTGAATATGATTTAAGCGGTGGTGCAAAGGATTTAGAAGGTGAACTTCAACTAAATGGTGTAAAAATAGAAAAGCCACCGCATACACTCGATATACTTTTAAGGGCCGGTGTAGTATGCAACAATGCAATTCTTCAGATCGATCAAGAATATTCAAATAAAAAAATTAAAACTATGCTGGGTGATCCTACCGAAATTTCTTTGCTTATTGCTGCGGAAAAACTTCAATATTCCGTGCAGAACATTGTTCAAGAATATGAACGCGTTGCAGAGATCCCTTTTGATTCAAAAAGGAAAAGAATGACCGTTATCGTCAAAAATTCCCTCACGAACCCTAAAGTTACAGATACAAAAGAAAAGATTTTCTATGTATTTACAAAAGGAGCGCCAGAGGTCCTTCTTGGTAAAAGTACAGAAGATAAATTCTTTTGTTCCCACTATATGGATGTTAGTGGAAATGTTATTGAAATGACAGAGTTGGTACGCCAAAAACTCTTAGAAAACTTTGAAAACTTTGCTTCAAGAGGCTATCGCTTATTAGCAATTGCATATAAACCCTTAAAATCCGAAGAACAACTTGTCCAAAAATTTTCGCTGACGAACGATGAAACACTTATTCCCTTTTTTGAATCGGAACTTATCTTCTTGGGTTTTGTCGCAATTATTGATCCCCCAAGAAAAGAGGTTCCAATAGCGATAGCTAAGTGCAAATCTGCCGGTATACGCATACTAATGATAACTGGCGATCATAAGTCTACGGCGGTAACAATAGGAAAACAGATAGGTTTAGTTAACTCTGAAAGTCCAACAAACGAAGTTGCGGTTGAGGGTGCCGAACTAAAAAATGTAGATGACGAACGTTTTATAGACATGGTTCGAACTAAAAACATCTTTGCACGTGTAACGCCAGAGCATAAATTACATATTGTCACCGCATTAAAATCAGAGGGACACATTGTAGCAATGACGGGAGATGGGGTGAACGATGCACCTGCACTTAAAAAAGCCGATATTGGAGTTGCTATGGGAATTACAGGGACTGACGTGGCGCGCGAGTCAGCTGATATGATTTTAGCGGACGATAATTTTGCTACCATTGTAAATGCCATTGAGGAAGGTCGAAAAATCTATGACAATATGAAAAAGTTTATCGTGTATTTGCTAGCGTGTAATTCCGGTGAAGTCCTCACAATGTTGATTGGAATCTTTTTAGGGTTAGGTTTACCATTGCTTGCCATTCAACTTTTGTGGATTAATCTGGTCACGGATGGCTTACCAGCTCTGGCTTTAGGTGTTGATCCGCCAGAACATGATATGATGAAGCGCAAGCCACGCGATCCAAAAGAAAGTCTGCTTCCCGCGCGGACTTTAATCTACATTGCTTTCGTCGGATTGTTTACCGCAATGGCAACTATTATAGCATATTGGCTTTCCTTAGGTATGCCAGCTCCATTTTCTACGGTGTCCGAGCATAAACTTGCTGAAGCACGTGGTGTAGCGTTTACAACTCTCGTCTTACTTCAAATGACGATTGCTTTAACCATCCGAACCAAAGATACCAGTCTGTTCAGTAAGGAACTTGTAAAAAATAAGTATTTGGTTGGTGCCGTGGTGTTATCTGTAATATTACACTTAATAGTACTGTATTTCCCATTTACACGCTTTATATTTAGAATTGATCCTATTACACTTATGGATTGGGTTATCATTCTTGCCTTTGTGATAATTTTCTTTGTGATTACAGAAGTCTACAAATGGGGAATAAGAAGAGGATATTTAAAGCCATTGTCTGCGTAACGCAGTAAATTTGTTTTGTTTTTTACTTTTCTGAATTTTTCTCTTCTTTTTTGTTCAACCGGCAAAATATGTTAACATTCAGCATAATGTTGCAATAAAAAAGGCTTTTTTTGTGATACGACTCTGGTGTCGATGATAGGGGGTAAATCGATTGCCACCATCTTCTTGTAGAAAAAAAATTAGTTTATGTCGGCTTATTTATGGGTTACTGGGCATTTGTTTATTTTTTGATGAAAATAGGAAAAATAAAAAACAAAAATCTATTAGAGGGTCCATGCGGCTTCTAATTCATCGAAAACTTCTTCTTCGTCGATGCCCGGTGCAAATTGAAATGTACCTAGGTCATCGGGATAGATATTCACGAAGATAGAGGAAAAGTTCGTAAAATAAAGAACAATTCGATCTTCCATGGAGAGTTCTTCGATGGCAGGGATGATTTCTTCTTCGGCAGCGGTGCTTTTCTCAGTTTTTCTCCTAATGAGGACAAACGTCTTAGTTGTTTTAAGAAAGCTCTGTACTTTTTGTTGCACCAAGGATCTTCTCTTTTTTTCTTCAGCCATTTTAAAAATTTCACCTTAACATTATTTTTTTTCATTGAAAACTGCCTGTATTGTGATAAGCAGTTCAAGTACACTATCTTAAATCGTGCTTTTTAAGAGTTTTCTTATGTGAATATCTTTGCACTTACAAGGATGTGATTTTTTGCTCATTAATTATTTATATTTGCAAGATACATGTTTCAAATGAGAACAATTCGTGGTGACGTTAATGAAAAAATTTTTATGCCCAATTTGCAATGTTTCGCCAGAATACGATGATATGAAGAATCATCTACGACAACATACAACCGATGAATTAGCTAATTTAGTTTTTGAACTTTTATTTGAAGATTTTCCAGAACGAATTTCAAAGGAGCTCCTCTTGAAAACTAGTATTAAACGATTTTCGCCGGTCCCATTTATTGACGAAATAGATTATAAAAAATTAAACGTTCGTGAGTTAGATCTGCTTAACGAAATATTTTACACATCGTATATCCAAGTAGAACAATTAAAAGAACGACGAAAAACACTGGATCAGCTATGAACGAAAAGATAAGAGAATTGTTATAGGTTGGAAAGAGTGATTGATAAAGAATTAGCAACATACTTACAAAATAACTTAACGGCTGATGAATTTAATCAATTTCAGACCCTTCTTAGTGGTTTGGAAACGAAGGAATTTGATCTCTTAACGCCCGTTTTTTTTGAGATAGATGGGATTAATACCTTTAATGCTCCAATTTTTTTTGAACTGAAAAAGGGACTTAACGTAATCTTTGCACCGGCTCATAATGGAAAGACAACCTTCGTAAATTCTCTTTTTTTCACCATTACCGGAAAATTTGAAAGTAACGTCCGAAAACTTAGTTATTTTACCTCCCGAATTAAAGGAAAATATCTCCGTTTCCGAGCTCTCTTAAAAGATTCGAAGACTAGTTATGAATTAATTCGTATTATCTATCGACAACAAGGCAATAAAAAAGCCACACTTTCGGACGTAGGTAAAAAACGACAAGATTTTGAGGCACTGACAAAAGAAACAGTTCGAACATGGAATGAGGTTCAAAATTTTCTCCGAAAGGTGACGGGTGTTAGTACGGACAATGAACTTGCTGACATATACAGTGCGTTCTTCTTCACCGAAGACAGAAACTTTATTTTGGCGCAAACTTTTCGGAGGAAAAGTTCTCGTTTATACCGCAATCAATTGATTAATATCCTGTCAAAACGCCCCACATACAATGTAATCATTCAAACCTTGAAAGCTAAATTAACAGAAACCCGAAGGGAATTACGAAATATAACACGAGAAAAAATGTTTCTTGAACAGTTAGCGACAGAGTATAACCAAAGCCGTGAATCCCAACGAGATGACGAACCGTCTTATTCGCGAGAAGAACTCACACAACGACATCAAGAATTAAAAATGCAGCTTAAAAAATTGCTTAAAGAGCGCAATGAGCATTCATTATTTCAGCAACAACAATTTCAAACGCTATTACAAGAACGAGATCGACTGAATCGAATGTTAGTTGAACGTAAAAATGAATTAGAGAATTTAGAACAACTCGAAGCGCTTTCCAAAGGTATTACTGAGGTACGATGTTCACTATGTCAAGAGAACATTCCTAGTGCTGTCATTAAACGACGACTCTCTGAAGGTTTATGTCCACAGTGTGGTCAAACAATCGCCACTTTTGGACTAAATTACCGTCGTGAATTAGAAAACGAAGTTTCTCAAATTACAGAGGAACTTAATCAAATCTCAAAAAAGTTAGAAGGTATTGTAAAGCCAGGAAATGAGTTACTCGAGCTAGAAGATGAAATAAGAAAAATTCAAGAGGAATTACGAACAATTGAATATCGCTTACAACAATATAATGAAATAATCACGCCAAAAACCGAACCACCATTAAATTTGGAAGAAAAACTGGCGGCACATCAAAAACGTATTGAAGAACTGGAAAAGTACATTGAACTGTGGAACAAAATCCTCAAACTCATCGAAGAATTCGTTAAAGAAAAACATTTTAATTTTGTTCGTGTTATCGAAACGCGATTTCGCCAACTTCAAACTTCTATTTTTGGCAGTGTTTTAATTGATTTAAACGCAGATATGTCATTAAAATGTGCCGACAGAAATATGTTTGAAGATTTTTCTAGAACGGAAAGAAAGCTACTGGATCTTATTTTCCGCCTCTCCTTAGTTGAAGCTCTTTTAGAATATGGTTACAAAGATGTATGGTTAATAATTGAAACACCGGAAACTGATCTAGACGTTGTTTATCAGGATGCATTAGCTGAATTATTTGCCTCCTATTCTACTCCCGATGCGCGTCAAGGAAAGCAACCGCGCTCAGAAGAGATCAAAATGCCACGAATTATTCTAACAATTGTTAATCAAAATTTCTATAAAACGTTACGGAAAAAAATACCGTTAAATGAACTTCTGTTGGCGAAATATAGTACTACTAAGACTGAAAAGCAACAATATAGTTTAGAAGCCTTTTTTGAACAATATTTTTAGTGAACCGCACGAATCTGAAACGTTATCAGAAATATAAGTCGAAATGGAGTTTAACAATATGAATCGCATATATGGAATTATATTAGCTGCTGGAAAAGGAAACCGCCTTTTACCATATACAGAAACCATTCCCAAAACACTCGTCGAGGTCATCAATGGCAAACCCATGTTAGAATACATTTTTGCGGCGTCAACTAAATATTTATCGGAAATGTTTGTCGTCGGTGGGTATCGGATTGACAAATTGTTACGTAAACTCACCGAACTTAGTACCAAATATGAAATTGAATCTACTCCACTTTTTAATCCTGAATATGCGCGTAAAAACAATTGTTATACCTTATACGTTGGACTCAAATACCTTAAAGAAATTGATATCCCGGGAGATATATGTGTCATTAATTCTGACGTTATTTTTTCACCACCCATATTAAAAGAACTCTTAGATAAAAATAAAGCGGTTGAAAATTCTATTTTAGTTATAGACACGCGAGAAAATCTTTATGAAGAAGATATGAAAGTTTTAATCAAAAACAACCGAATTATAAAAATATCAAAAGCGATTGATGTCCACCAAGCATTCGGTGAATTTATCGGAATTTCTTTAATTAAAAATCATGATTTAGGACGATTTATTCAAGCATTAGAACATGTTATTGACAATACCCCACACTTATACTATGAAGATGCATATCAAATTCTCATGAATGAAGGATACTCATTCGAGTATCTCAGTACGAATAACCATTTTTGGAATGAAATCGACACTGTTGAGGACCTTCACTGGACACAGCGAAAACTTGCTGAATTAAGTCTTAAATCGCCTTTTGTCCTTTAATTTCAAACAAAATTCCGCATACTTATTTTCTTTTTAAAAAGTGAAGATAATAAAGCTTGGCTATCATAAAGAACAACACCGCCCATACAACAATTAAGGTAGCAAAGAAAAATACAGTGACCAGATTAATCAATGAAAATAGAAACAATAGGTCGGCTTGAATTTGTGTGCCCGCTTGCTCCTTATTCACCGGATCTTCCGGATCATAAATAAATACAAAAAACTCCATCAAACCCGCATAATCGACTAAAAGAGCGCCACCTATAGCTAAAATGGTTAAGAACCAAAGTGAAAGATGTATTGTGCTGCCAGATAGTGTTAAAGTGATTTTTTCGCCGATTGTATTGATTGTACCAAGTGAAACTCCAGTTAAGACAATATACCCCTTAAGCTTATCCGAAAGACTGTCATACCAACGGCCAAATTTAGTTCCGATACCTTTTTTTCTGGCTACATCTCCATCAATCAAGTCAAAGAGTGCGGCTATATAGACTAAAATTCCCGCTATGATATTCGCTGGCCAACTAGCTTGAGCATAAAACCATGAGGCTAAGATTGCAATTAGGATGCCTATTAATGTTATTACATTAGGCGTCATAAACGGGATTCGTGCGAAAACTTCAACAATCGGTGCGGCAACATAGCGATTAATTTTTACAGTAAAATCTTCATTTGGCTTAACTGTTACCATTTTTCTCACTTAACCGTTGAATTGCTTGTCCTATAGG
>WAPZ01000018.1 GCA_015520535.1 Candidatus Heimdallarchaeota archaeon | reverse complement strand
CTCCAATATGGCGTGCTCCAATATGGCGTGCTCCAGTATGGCGTGCTCCAATATGGCGTGCTCCAATATGGCGTGCTCCAGTATGGCGTGTTCCAGTATGGTGTGTTCCAATAAGGCGATGTACCGAAGGGTGATGACCAAATTGATGCGCTTGAGAAAGATGTCTCTCTATTTACACTACTTTGGGAAGAAGATTGACTTTGAAGATTAGAAGGAAAAGAGCTTACACTGGTGAGTGCCATAGCGAGGACGGTGATGCCTAATATTAAGGCAAAAATTTTAATTCTTCCTCTTATTTTTCTCACCTTCGTCAATTTACGCTTGACAAAAAAATATAGAAAAAAAGGATTTGTCAAGCGGTAGTTACATGAACGTATTTCGATTTAAATTAAATACTTGAAAGTAAAAAAGATTTACTAGATAAGAACTCCGTAAGAGAGGAATTATCACTTACGTAATACAAATAAGAAGTAAGTGAGGAAAGTGGCTTATAAAGAATATTCAACACCAAATTTAAATAAAAGAGTTTTTAAATAAAAGAGCTAATAAGATATAGTAGTAAATACAAAAGTGGACGTTTGAAGAAAGAAAGTAGACGATTTGTGGGAAAGTAGGTGAAAGACGTGATTACAGACGTTTCGTCGAGTGAATCTATGAGTGAGAGTATATTTCCCAAAGAATATGATAAATATTTATTGGAAGTATCTGCGTCAGAGAAAGAAATTTTTTTCTCGGCATTAAAACGTTTATATTCCGGTTTGCATCCGTATGTTCGTGTAGCAAGAACTTTACGGACGCTTCTTCAGAAAAAAGAATTGGAGTCCGATTTTTGGTATCTTTTATTAGGTCGAATTAGTTTTATCAGTGCCGATTATAAAAAGTTACAAGACTTTTGGGAGGAAAACGGGAGAGATTCACGTTTAAATGCGTTTGTAGCCAGAGTATTAGTTTATCAAGGAAAATATCAAGAAGTACTGGAGTTATGTGAGACTGGATTGTCTGCGTTGGAGTCAGGAGTGGGGACAAGTGCGTATTATAGAGCCTTATCGCAATTAGAAATACGTTTTACCTTAGGGTTGTCATACATTTATATGAGAAAATTTGAGGCGGCGGACGAGCAGATTAAAAAAGTTGAGCAGCTGGCAAAGGAAATTCAAAAACAGGCAAAGTTAGGTGAAACCGATATAAATGACCTTAAATTGTCACATATAATGTTATCGGTGTTAAAAAACTTTTTTATGGGAAATACAAATGAATTTAAAGAGTTATTATTTAATTCGCGATCTTTAATTCAACAGTCTTCAGATCCGTGGTGGAAAGGATTTTATTTCAACTTACTGGGCATTTCGTATTTTCAGAGTCAAGAACCAGCAAATGGAGAGGCGGCTTGGAAAAAAGCGCTTTATTATTTTGAGCAGGCACATGATTTACGCGGACATTCAGCGGTCGGTGCGAATTTAGGTACGGCATTAGTATTACAGGGTCGGCGGCAAGAAGGGCGGGAAATTATTGAACGGGTATTGGATTCTTTTATTGAGTTGAAAAATTGGTTATTAGCGGTGGGCAATTCACTTTTTGTAAGTAAGTCTTATTTGGAAGAAAAAAACGAAGAACAAGCCCGTGAATATTTAAAAAAGGCAGAAGCACTATTTCGTGAGGAATTTAGAAGTGATCTTATTATTTTATCCTTTTTCTGCTACTTATATTCCCGATTAAACGAATTTTCAAAGGCGGAGCAATACTTGGAATATTTACGTGAGGAAGCGCTTAAAAGTATTGATGCGTTATCGCGGGAAAAAGAAGAAATCAAAAAGATGGAATTAGTTCTGAAAGAGCCAAAAAAAGAGAAGAAAGGGGCGTTTGGCGCCTTTTTATCTTCGTTGACTAGAAAACTACGCCGTTCACCAAAAAATAGTCGTACAGAAGCCGAGGTAGAGCAAGTACAGAAAGATATTATGGCGGTGCTATGGTACTACTTTGCTGAAGCGATATATTCCATGGAATTGGGAGATTTAAGGACTGCAAACAGTCGACTAGAAGAAGCGATCGAGTTAGCAGACCAGTATGGACATTATGACCTAAGCTTAGAGTTTTCAAGTTTGTTACTAGAAATATACATCAAGCGATTTATCATTGAGGGAAAGCGTGCCTATCTAACTTCAGCAATCGACCTTTTAGGTGATTTGACACCATTAATAAAGGGTATCGAGAATCCCTATTTTCGGTCGATGTTCCATTTAACAACGGGATATTTATATTTAGCCAATGAAGAAAAAGACAAAGCCTTAGAAGAAATAGATCATGCAAAAAGCACGGAGCAGAAAAATGAATCAGCGGTACAATGGCAAGAAATTTCGCTAATAGAAAAACGGCTATCATCCTTAACGTCGGGGTCGGCAGAACTCCAAAGCTGGTTGTCCGGTGAAAATCTTGCAATAATCTTAGCTTTAGAGGCTATGCGATTATCTTACCATTTACAGTTCCAACAAGTGAGTACGGGAACAAAAGTCACAGAAAAAGCAGAAAAACCCATTATGTTAGTCATTTTACGATCTGATGGCTTGACGTTGTATTCTTATACGTTTAAAGAGGAGACCCAGAATGGAGAAGGCATTGACGAACAAATAATTGGCGGCTTTTTAATGGCAATCACGTCATTTTCGCAAGAAATGTTTGGTGGTGGATCTTTAAAGAGAATTGAACAAGATAAGCACGTAATTTTGATAGAAAGGGCAACACCGGAATTATTAATTGTTTTATTGACCGAAAAGGATACATATTCAATAAGAAAACAGTTTCGACGTTTTATTCAACAGTTCAAGGAACTGGACCTGGATGCCTATTTGGGTTCAGTGGTGGCAATTTCGAATGAAGATCCCCAATGGAAAACACTCCACAATTTAGTCATCAATGAGTTTTCTTCGTGATTTAGTGGATATTTATTTCATTTCTTTTACATTTTAGGTTTTTCTCTTCTTTTTTCATTCTTAGTTATAGGAATATTTTGGCAACCTATCAGCAGTTCATTCTGTCGGGAGAAATATGAATACTTTTTAGGAAATTATTGTACATGTGTTAGTAAATTCTTTTAGTTTTCACTGCTGGTTGCGTG
>WAPZ01000017.1 GCA_015520535.1 Candidatus Heimdallarchaeota archaeon | reverse complement strand
GTGTATAAGAGACAGTTCTTCATTTTCACCATGTGGCTTCCCACATGTTTCACCTAAAATAATTTCACGAGATTTCATTTGAAGATATTCATGTAATTCATTTTCAGCTGTTTCTACATCATCAAAAATAAGAGCTTCTACCATTTTATGGATAGCTTTTCTCTTATCTTTACTTTTAGCAGCCTTACGAACATCTTTATCATGTTTTTTATCTGTGCGGGCCATCATTTACTCCTCAGTTTCTATATCATTGTTGTGAATTACTTCTTTCATTTTATCAGTAAGATAAGCATGAAAATCCACTTGAGCTTGTTCCTCATTGCCATCAATTATATTATTAAGCATATCGTTTAATTTAGTTACATCTGTCATAATTTAGGTACCTTTTTGTTTATTTATAATGATTGTTATTTATTTATTATATTTATGATGGAGTTGCAGGAGATTTCGTTTCAGTTTTACCTGCTACCATTTCAAGTTCTTGACCACCAGCTCCTCCCGGAAGCTCTTCACCAGGAGACATTTCTTCTGGGCCTAGAGTTTCTTCACCCATTTCTCCACCCAATCCACCTGGCATTCCTCCAAATCCTCCACCAAATCCACCTTCAGCACCCAAACCTGCTCCTTCACCATATAATAGAGGAATATCTTCAGGTTTTGGTTCATCTGGGTCTAATCCTTTTTCTTCACGTAATAATCTTTCATTTAGAATTAATTCTTCTTCTGTAAGATTGAGATAGCGCTTCAATGCAAATCGTTTAGATAGATATTGAATACCATCTGCTGATCCATAAGATCCTAGTAAAGCAGCATCTAGTTCTTGTTGTCGATAAATTCCAAAATTTGATGGATCTGGTAGTCGAACTCTATATATTGATTCATCTATAATAATATTATTATTACGAAGGTATTTTTTAAATTCTTCATCAAGAGGACGTTGGATATAACCTTGAAGGCGATGAATGAACAAAGCAAATCGCAACTCTTCAATGAAAGCAACACCCAATTTACCATCGTTGAATAACGCACCATCTGTTCGTTGTCCTTGCATATAAGATGCTGGAACACGAAGGGCCCGCCAAACTCGATCTTCAAAATATTTTAAATCTGATAATTCACCAAGATTTTGTCCACCTGGAAGAGTATCAACGCGCGATCCTTTCCCATCAGGTCGAGTTGCAAAAAAGAAATCTTCACTCATTGATTGTGGATTATATACTGAATCAATTGATGATTGGCCACCATTAATAGTAGGAACTTTTTTCTGTTTAATTTCGTTTTTTATACCTTCAAGATATTGTTTTACACGTTGCGCGGGCATTTTACCAACATCAATATAGAAAACTCGACGTTCTGGAGCACGCTGAACACGGTATATGATAATTGCATCTTCAATTAATTCTTTTTGTTTAAAAGCTCGATATGCAGGTCGAAGAACAGATTCACCAAATGGAGCAGTATCAGAAAGATCATCATGTAACCCAAAACGAACCATTTCAACGGCAGGGACAATTTCTGTTTGTGTAGAATCACCTCCTGTGCTTCCTTGAACAGGTACACCGTAACTTCCTTGTGCTTCTGTAATATCTTTTTTCACTTGCCAGCCTAGAACTTTAGTTACATCTTCTTCGTCAACGATAGCGGCTAAAACATTCTTTGGATGAATAAAAGCCCATTTTTGATTTCCTTTTTGTTTTCGAAAAAAACAATCTCCATATTTTGCTGTAATTCTTGCAACTTTAAATAATCTATTTTCCCAATCGTGTATTTGACACCATTTTCTCAATGCTGTCTTTAGTGTCATCACAGTTGTGCTATTTGTTTGTTCTTGATTTTCAATTGTTAATTCAATATTAAGAGGATCGTCTAATTGTGTGTCATTTCCAGTTATTTCTTCACTAATAGTATCAAGTGCACGAGCAACTTCAACGTCTGCATCCATTAAATCATATTCACGATACCGCGAAATACGAGAAGCAGATCCTTGAATTAAACGTTGATACCATGAATAGTTATTATAAGTTCCTTGATCCCCCAGATATTGATTATCTGTCATCCTTTTAGGATTGGGGGCGGGCGTAACAATTTTAAAATATTCAATCCACTTTGCCATAAAAATTCCTAGAAATATCTTTTATTTATCATAATCATATAAGTAGGATCCTTTACCCCGCTGGTCGATCAAGATAACCAGTCTTTCGAAGAACTTTTATTTGTGCTTCATTTAGTTGTCCCAAATCTGCAGCTTCTTGTCTTCGATTTCGATCAGCTTCAATTGCTAATTTATTTGCTTTTCTTTGTTCTTCTAAAATTTGCTCTTGTAATTTATTATTTTTAATCCATTCTTCTTTTCGTTTTTGTTCACTTTCAGAAAAGCCCACAATTTCAGCTATTTTGCTTCCTATTGCATCCATAACATCTGGTGCCCAATCTGTCAACACATTTGCTATTTGAGACTGTCCTGTTATCATAGCTTGAATTCCTTGTTCGACAGCAAAAGCAGCTGCACCTATACCAGTCCATCTTAAAAATCCTGCATTTTTTAAAAATTTACCTGTGCCTTTTATGGCCTCAACACCAAGAGGAGTTTTACCTACAACATCTGAAACAGCCACTGTTCCAACTGCTGTTGCAATTGCTTTTAAGGATGTTCCCATAGCTGTGAATGCCACACCGTGTTCTTGTAAAGTAGTCGAAATAGCATCAGTGGTAAAAACAATTTTATTTAAATTATCTGATACTGTGTCTCCTAAAACTCTTCGAATATCTCCAGCTGTGTCATTCATTGCTGCTAATTGATCAGTAGATTCTTCTACTGCACGAGCTTGTGATTGTGATAATTTAACAAATTCAGAAGTTGGTCCTAAAAATTGACTTATACCTTCAACCATTTGGCCAAATACTAATTCACCTCCCAAACCTTGCATTTGTTGTCCAACAGCAAGGTTTGCTTGTTTCATAATTTCAGCAAATTCTGATTTTGCTGCTTCAGTTCGCAAACCACCACGAAGAAGTTCCGCAGCACGAGCACCCTGAGGGGCCATTCCTGCTGCACCCATTACAGCTTGGATGCGAGCAGCTTGCTTCATACGATCTTTAGCCTTAGCTCCACCCATTTCATTTAGTGTTTGAACCATACGAAGGGCAGCATCATGCTCTAAACCTTTCAATCTCAATGATTCGTATGTTAATTGTAGATCTTCAAAGTACGC
Source organism: Candidatus Heimdallarchaeota archaeon (assembly GCA_015520535.1). Classification (GTDB taxonomy): domain Archaea; phylum Asgardarchaeota; class Heimdallarchaeia; order Hodarchaeales; family S146-22; genus S146-22. Next base: position 726 of record WAPZ01000017.1, on the reverse strand, counting down.
TTGACGCTGTTGTTGATTTAGACGATAAATATTTGAACGAACATTAATATCTTCAGTTAATACTGAATTCATTTCAGCAAATTGTTCACCTGTCATAGAAAATGCTCGATTAAATTTACCAAACATTTTAGTTTGATTTTTCATAAAAGTTGATAGAGAATCCGTTTCTGTGCCAAGCATTTGATATGTTTTAGCAATACTAGCTGTAGCTCGAGATGCATCTGCTAGGTCACCCGTAAACCATATAATACGTTTAGTATTAGCTTCTATCACTTCATTAAATTTATCTTGTGAACCTCCCATTGCAGCAATTGTTTGTCTATTGCTTGCTATGAATTCAGAGTATACTTCATTTGTCATTCCTAATAGTTTTGAATCAACTAGATCTACAGATGATCCATATTTCATAGCTGCTTTAGCTGCTGTTAATAAGTTTTTACCTAAGGCGGTGCCAGCACCCAAGAAAGCACCAAGTGATTGTTTTAGTGCTTCGCTTATTTTGCTGCTTCTCATTATATCATTTGAAGCATCTCCCATTGTTTTTGCTAATTTAGCAATTTCTTGATCCAACTCTTCATTGCTTTTTTTGGTATCTTCCATTGAATACCCTAATTCAACTATTCTTTCATTGAAGTCCGGTAATATTTCATTAGTTTCTTTATATTGAGCAGTTAGATCTTTAAATGCTTTTAAATTTTTAATACGAGCTTGGAGGCGAAGGACATC
>WAPZ01000016.1 GCA_015520535.1 Candidatus Heimdallarchaeota archaeon | reverse complement strand
GCGTAGCAATGGTAATGACACAATGCTCAGGACAGGAAACACGAGGAACCGAACAAACCAGCCAGGTCTTCATCTGGCAGGTATCCAGATGACGCCATCGCCGCGGTTTACGGTGATCATAGATAGGATACACGTTCCCGCATTCCGGACAGCAGGCCTGGCCAGAACCATACCTGATCCATATTCGGATGCGATTAATTCCTCAGCGGTTCCTTGACGATCCGAAAGAGAAATGATTACCGGCTTAAAAAAATTGCGGTCCAATGCGTTCACTTGCTTAATCACATTGAGCTCAGTGCCGGCAAGACAGATATTGTGAATGACATGGGCTATAATAATTTTCTGCCCCTCAGTTTCCATAATACTTCTTCGGCATTTCTTTAATCAACAGATAAGCCTCTTCTTTTACACAAGAGGCAATGTATTCCAAATGCTTTGCATCCAAATCTTGATGTAAAGGCAGCTCAGCCAAATGACGCCGAAAAAACCGACAGGGTTCAGATTCGTTTTTCTGGGCAAATGCATGACCATGATTCCAGAAAGGAACTGCCATTATTCCTTTCTTATGCATTTTGTGTATAAATTCCATTTTATCTTTCACCAAAATAGGATAAAATAAAGGGCACGTCCCCTGCCCCAAAGTCGTAAATGGGGTGGAAATTATTTCATTAAGAAATTGATGTAAGATTTGAAAATTTTTTCTGCGTTTAGAGCGAATTTGGACATAATCCAAATTCATCAAAATTTTTTGAGCAAAATCTGACATGCTCAAGTTCGCTGCATTTACATCAAAACCTGAATCTCCAACACCAACACGCGTTAATTTTAAGCGAGTAAGAAGAGAACCGATGTTTTGCTTAACTCGATTCATTGAATTTAAATGGAAACCTGATTTTAAGCGTACCCAATCCATCCCCAATTGAAAAGACCTGGATAATGTGCTCAACTTGCCCGGTAAGTCAAATGAACCGTTTTCAGGAAGGCTTTGCGCTTTATTGCTTGCGAGGACTGCTCCATTTGGAACAGGGAGCGTTTTATAAAGACAAAAAATCGCGTAATCACCAACAGTACCAACTGGTTGCGAGCTTGATTCAGCCAAAAAGGCGAGTGCACAATCTTCCAGCAACCAGATTCCTTTGCGATTGCAAATTTGTTTTAATTGATTAATTCCTTTCTGAGGCCATCCTAAATAGTGAATAACCAATATGCCCTTCACATGATCATCAATAAGTTCTTCGATTTCATTTAATGAAAATGTCAAATCCCACCCAATATGATAAAAGCGTACCTTCCACCCTGCGGCTATGATTGCACGGATTTCATTACCATGATGATAATCAGGTACTAAAACGGTATCCCAATCTGAAGTTTTTTTCTTTTTAAATAAATGATAAATGCCATTTCGAGCTAAATAAAAAAAAAGCTTGTTTTGATGTGACAACGGATATGGCAGTGCATTATATGCTTCGTGCTTTATGCTAATAAAGTGCCTTGGAGATAATGTCGGATATTCAGGAATGAACACGATTCATCCTTTTTAAATAATGCTTTAATAACGGTCGTAATTGTTCTTGCCAATGATAAAAAATGCGGCTATAAAAATGATCAGAATACACAAAAATCGTTAAATGAGGCTTAACGTTTTGAGTCCAGTTAGCTTTCCATGGCATTTGATAGCCAAGAAATTCATACTCCTTAAGTTGAGCCTCAAAAGCCCATTGTAGGGCAAACAAGCGAAGGATTTGGCCAGGAGAATATCGCGCATAATTTTCATCGTAGGCCGTCTTCAGCAAAAACAAACGCTGATTATATTCAATTGCAAAATCAAATCCAATGAGCTGGTCATTAAGAAAAAGTCCAAACAATCGAAGCCATTTCTTCGCGCCGGCCCATTTTGCAATTTCCCCGTAAAATTGTCTCGTTGCGGACTTCGAAAGGATGGCGGTACCTGATTTTCCCTTCCAACCTTTAGCTTCTAATTTCAATCCCAAATGCAAAATTCGATAAAGATCCTTTTCGGATGAAAACACACGAAACTCCAATTTGCCCAGTTGTTTGAGTTTTTTTAGCCTTCTCCTGAGGTTGGCTCTAAAATGACCTTTTATTTGGTTCCAATATTCCTCCCAAGAATCATTGATAACGATATAAGGAGAAGACATAGGTTCAATAGAACCAACTCTTGACGCTATTTCCTTACTCAAACAAGTAGTGCTTAAAATTGAAGTTTGAGGTACATCCCTTAAAAAAAGCAAATCTGAAAATTCTAATTCATGCTGTAAAAATTGCACTAAATGTTTTTTAACCTCATGTTCTTTATCTTTTCTGCACAGGAAGTTCGATCGGTATGAATGTCCATTCGCATAAAGCTGCAGAGCCTTCAAACGGAACAGTCCATGAGAAAATTTTCCCTGGAAAAATGCCCCGGCTCCAATCCATTCATCGCCTTGTTGGATGACTAAAATCTTAGGCTTACCTTCTTTCCCAAAACATTGCCACCAAATGTGAAGCCATTCGGCACGGAGAAAAGGAATGTTTTCTTGAGAAGCATCTAAAAGTTGATTCCATTTTGCTTCAAAAACCTTAAAAAAGTCTTTTGTTTCATAGATATGGAATCTGGTCGGAGCATAGGTTGCAATCATTTTATACGAAAAAATTTATTTTAATCTATAAGTTAACTGAGGATTGAAATTGGATACTAAAGTTTGTTGGCTATCACTTTTATGCCTAATCAGCCGGGCTAATTCATGTCTCAAAATCTTCCACCTTGCATACATTTGTGAACCGAACGAATGATTGAAAACATAATAGAAGGGCTCATGCCTTACGCGTACCCATGGCCTCCAATCATACTTAAAAGGTTCATCTCCACGCAAAAGATCAAATTCATGAATTTGCTTTGAAATAGCGTATCGAATAGACCAATCGATTAAAACTTTACCGGGAATAAAGCGGTTATTTCTAAATCGAGGATCATAGCCCATTTGATAGTAAAAAAACTTGCTTGTGGAAACAAAGGCATAAAGAGAGGCCACGATTCCCTCTTTGCCTATAATTTCAAAGAACATGGGCTTCCAAATGCCGTCATTTTGTTGCAAAAGTTCTTGATGGAATGCCAAAAGTTTTGGGTTAGCAAAGTTTCCTTGCTTTCCGTCAAGCTGCCATCGTTTTCTATGAAGGATAACAAAACTTTCAAATGCTTCGGCAAGCTCATGGGGCTGCTCTCGATATCGAAATTGGTATCCCTGTCGATTCCACTCTTTATAAGCTCTTCGAAGTTTATAACGAAAATTGTTACTAAGTTTAGCGCTGAATTCGTCATAGGAATCGGGTAAGACAATATATGGACATATTTCCCCCCGGTGGACATTCTGAATAAAAATCTTTCCCCTTTTCTCTTTCTTAGTTACATCGATCAATGCCTTCAGGAATAATGAATCTTTAGGCAAGGACTCTAATTGGACAATATCCCATTGGTTTAAAGAATGTTCTAAAAAATCTGCAAAAGATTTGGCGGTATCTTCTGCGTCTCGAGGATCATAAATAAATTCCAGATGATCAGGGCTTATGTATTGGGACCCAACCCATTTCCAAATATTCAAGGGAAAGATTTTTGCAATATAAATAGTTTCAGACCAAAACGGCGCTAATGCAACAATGTCATTGCGTTTCTTTGCAATCAACAATTTAAGTTGTTTTCCGTTTCCTCCGAAATGTTTCCACCAGGTACTCATGCATCGATAAGTCAAAAAAAAATTGTCGATGTGATAACGTTTCAACAAAGAGCACCAGATTTGATTTAAATCCGAATGATCAAAATCAGAAACGACTTCTATTTTCATTGAATAATCCTAATTTGGAAAACAGAGTAAGATTCTTATTCAAGCTATTAATCCAAGCTCACCAAATCTGGCTTTCTCATTTTGTTTGTACCCTTTAATAGTACCTCTAAAACCTTAAGATTTTCATTCCAGCGAAAGTTCGTTTTTAGAAATCGCAACGCCCCATCAATGAGCGTTTGTCGAAGTGATGATGACAGAGAAAGTTTAATTATATTTTGGACATAATCGGCCGGAGAATTCGCAATCAATACTTCTTTTTCATGGCGAGCTCCGATACCTTCCGCGGCTTCCCTGGTGGTAATCACCGGCACCCCCAATCGCATCGCTTCGAGCAATTTGGTTTGCATGCCCCTTGCAATATGAATCGGAGCCACAAAGGCGATCGCCTTTGCTATTAAAGTTTCAATATCCTCAAGATAGCCCGTAATATAAATTCCAGCCTTTGGATTATGTAATGCCCGAATGCTTCTGGGCGGATTCTTCCCGATTGCAAAAAATTCAATATCAGGCACCAATGCTTTTAACCGATAGAAAACATTTTCTACAAACCATACAACGGCCCGGGCATTGGGCAGATAGTCCATAGCCCCGACGAAGACCAGGTACTTATCGGATGAAGTCTGCCAAAATTGTTCGGGATGATATCTACCATTCCCTGTATTGATTTCTAATTCGGCTCCATTCGGCATTACTACGAGCTTTGTAGCCAGATTCTTATGATCAAAAAGCCTCTTCTCTCTTTCATTTATAAATAAAATATAATCAAAATCATGCGCTATTTGTTTTTCATATTTGGCTAAACGGTTTGCTTCGAATAGATATACCATTGACTGCGGAAATGAATTTTCCTTATGAAATTGCAAAAATTTGGCAGAGTCAAGGTCACAGAAATCAATAATTTTTACAGGCCCTGTCACTTTTCTAACATACTCGGCCATGTTGGAAGAATAGACGTAGATCGCATCAAAAGGAATTTGCTTTAGCCAAGTATTCAGTTTGTGTTGAAATGCCTTATGATAAAAGTACTCCACTGTCAAGGGAAAATCAGATAAAAAGGCACGCGCCATTTTTATCTTTTGCACCGGCAATCTTATTCGCTCGCATATAATGTTTTTAACAATCAATTGTAATTCATGCAGGCGATCCCAATCTTTTTGATTATCACACAAGCAAGCGAGATAAACATCGTATTTTTGCGAGAGATATTTCAGAATATGATAGGAGCGAATTTTGTCCCCTTTATCAGGCGGATAAGGTACTCGATGCGCCAGGAAAAGAATGCGCTTTTTTTTCTTTTGTTTTTTCACAACTAATCGACTTCCCATTGACCGGTGAAATTCATAAAAATCCAATATTGAATTGAAAGGAAACCAAACAAAATACCAATCAGAATCGGTATGCTATTTGAGTTAAACAATGAGACCGGCATTTCCAATAAACGGTGAGGAATAATGACTTCTGATACAGCCCACACGGTTAGCGATAGGAATAAACTCAATATTCCAGAAAGGCGGGCGGATATTCCCCAGTAATGCAACGAATAAAAAAAACTAAGCATAAGCAGGAAATAAAGAATAGAGGAAATGTATTGAATAAAGAATGACCAGAGATTCAAATGAGCCAAATTCTGATGGGTCCAAAAGGATATTTCTTTTAAATTTGGATAGATAGCTATGATGCCCAATAGCGCAAGATTAAGAAAAATGGTCTTTTTCCCGAATCTACACAATTTGGCATGCAACCACCGGTTGGCTTCATGGAACGATGCCGCTCGCATCTCTTTTACCCGCTCTTCTCATTTGAAAAGTACTATTAAGACAAAACCGTTTTCGTTATAGCCATTTGTTGCATGGTTTTAGACTCAAATGACGCGACCGTTCTTTTTAAACCTTCTTCAAAAGAGACTTTTACCTCATATCCCAAAATTTCTTTTGCGAGGCTTATATCAGCCAGAGAATCTCTTATATCACCTGGTCTAGGCTCTGTATGCATTGGTTGTATTTCGCTGTGAAAGATATTTTTCAATACATTAAAAAGGTCTAAAAGACTATATCGTTGCCCACAAGCAATATTAAATACATGTCCCGGGGCTAAAGAAGAACGACATGCCAGCAAATTTGCATTTACGACGTTCTCTACATATGTAAAGTCCCGGGTTTGTTTACCATCCCCATGAATTGAAGGTCTTTCACCATCGATAAAAGCTTGAATAAATAAAGGAATAACCGCGGCATATTGTGATTTAGCGTTTTGGCGTGGACCAAACACATTAAAATACCTTAATCCAACAACCGGAACTTTGTAAACAGAATAAAATGCAATGGCATAGCTTTCTGCGGCTAATTTAGACGCTCCGTAAGGCGAGACCGGTTGCGGGCGCATATTTTCTTTTTTAGGAAGCGTTGGAGTGTTCCCATAAACCGATGAAGAAGACGCAAAAACAAATCGGCGAACACCATGTTTTTTTGCTGCAATTAGCAGATTTAGCGTTCCATTGACATTGACAGCATGCGTCTCCATTGGATCCTCAACAGACCGGAGTACCGAGCCAAGGGCAGCCTGATGTAAAACATAATCGATCCCTTTCATCGCCTGTTCAACGATAGCGACATCACGGATATCGCCCTCAACAAGCTCGATATCTGACAAAAAATCTTTGAGATTCGACTCCTTCCCGGTACTAAAATTGTCAAGAACGCGAACCCGATGACCACCTTTTACCAATTTCTCAACAATATTTGAGCCAATAAATCCAGCTCCCCCTGTAACAAGATAATGTGCCATAATCCATCCTTTCAGTTAGGTTTTAATGTCTTCATGGAAATTGTTTAACCAATTTAGGGCCCAAAATTTTTGTCATGGTGAGAGGTAAGCGTCTCCAAATACCGATAGCCAATCGATATTTGGGATTAAGGGGATTGTTATTGGGTAAGCTAGTTGCGTTTATAAGCAAATACTGATAAGATAAAGCACTGGGCTCAAATCCCATGTGCCTTTTGAAATGATAAGCGCCTGTGTTGATCTTGCTACGTCCAAAATCGAAATACGTCATACCTCTTTCAGAAGCGTGATTCATTAAAGCATAATACATATAATTGTTGGGAGATAAAAATCGCTTGGATGGTAAAGAGCCCCCATAATAAGGCAAGACTGTATTTTTATAATAAAATGATAGAACCCCGGCTATCCTTTTACCTCTGTGGGAAATCAACAAAATCTCCGGCTTGAGTTCTCTTTCAGCCATAATATTTTCAAACAGGCTGCGCGGAAATACCGGAGTTCCTAAATTTTTAACGGAGCAAGCATAGATATGATAAAATTCCCGAATTTCATGGGTTATATGGGCTTCCAATCCATATTTTATCGCGCGTCGAACTAAGCGGCGAGACTCACGTGGCAATAAGGCCATATTTTCTTCAGGTGTTTTACCGATGTTCTTGATAAATGTACAATAAAACTGATCATTTGTATATAATTCGGAGGAGTCAATTGGCTTTTGATGGCGAAACTCGATATATGATGCATTCGTTTCCAACGCGAATTCTTTTGCAGCTGCAATTAGTGCCTGTTCGGCCTGAGAGTTATTGGCTAATACGCCTCCATATACGCCAAACGGCGTAGAAATCAGCGATTTCCCTCCAAAAATTGATTTGACAAAAAATAACGGTAATATACCGGTTATGCGTTTCCCATGATAATGGGC
>WAPZ01000015.1 GCA_015520535.1 Candidatus Heimdallarchaeota archaeon | reverse complement strand
GCATAGGTATTGTATAAATAAAAAAATATTTAAAATTTTTTATAAATAATTACTGATATATCGGTATTGGTGATGATATGCGAACAAATGTGGTAAATGTAATAGTAATAATTTTCATATTGGTAATCATTGGTTTTATAGGAGTTGCTTTTTATTCGAGTAGCAAATATGGAGAGCCAGAAATATTGAAGTTATGTGGGGTTGATTAAATGACAAAATGGGTTGAGATTTTAACTATGTTTAGTATCATAGCATTCTTTATAGTTTTTTTTATGGGCTATGAAGAACATGCTATGCTTATAGCTGGTATCGTTGCGTATCTTCTTTTAATCCTGCTAATCATAAGCATGGGTGAGGCGTATGTGGACTCTCGAAGACGTTAGAAGGTTTTATGCAACCGTTGGGCAAAGAACACAACACGAAGAATATAAAACTCCGAAAATAGACGAATACCACAAACTTGAAGAGCAAGAAATCTACAATATTGTAAAGAAGGGCTCTGTCGTCCTTGAAGCGGGGTGTGGACAAGGAAGAATAATAGATTTGCTAAAGGATAAATGCGCAAATATAATCGGAATTGACTTCGTTCAAGAGGTTGCAGAAAATACAGCAGAAAAATTCAAAAACTACAAAAACGTAAAGGTCATATACGGAGATGTAAGCGATATGCCATACATTCCAGACGAATCCGTTGATTACGTGCTATGCACATTCAACACATTAGGCACGATACCAGAACCTTATGACAAAAAAGCTGTCGAGGAATTCAAGAGAGTTGTGAAGCCAAATGGCAAGATTGTAATCTCCGTATATTCGAAAAACGCTCTTAAAGAACAACTCGCTCTGTATGAGAAAGCTAACTGGGAAGTGATTGCTTATGACGATAAAGCAGTATACACAGCAGAAGGATTGGTATCAAGAAGATACAACGAAAAAGAACTATTCAGTTACTTTGATAACGATAAGAGATTCAATGTTGAGGTCAAGCCATTGAACGAAGTGTCTTTGATGTTAATTGCAGAAAAAGTTGAAGATGGCGGTGGATGGAAAAGGATTTACTTCAAGTAACGGTGATTCAGATGCATCCACTACCAGAGAAAGTTGATGTAGAAATACTATTGATAATGGCATTTTCATTAATAGTAGGGTTTGTATTAGGATATTTATCAAAAGGGTGTTAAGATGAAGTGGCTACTATTCGGAGACTTAATCAATATAGACCATATCAAGTGTATTCGATTTAAGGAAGACAAATGCACGATAAGTTTTGTATTCGGCGATGGCGAGTTACGGATATATCTAAAAGGAAAAGATGGCTCAGCAGACGTTGATGTTGATTTCGAAAAAGCGAAGGAAATAATTATAAATTTAATCAAAAACCCACCAAAACAAAAAGTAGTTGACTTAGCGAAATTGTTTCGGGATAATGGTGTTTGGAAATGACTGATTGTTTAATAAATATTCCGAACTATAGATAACAGAGTGAGTGGTGATGCCATGAATATGAGAATTATAATTCCGTCCATTATTTGACTCGGGTAATATATGGTGTAAGTGCTATGGGTGATTAGATGGGGTTGCATCAAATATGCCAAAATCCATACCACTATTTTGACAGAGAAGCAAGTTTGGAGATGATTTATGATGAACTACGTGGTGACTATGTGTTAATAGGTCTGTGTCTTAACTGCAATTCGATGAGAATAGTATATTTCAACCAACTGCGATATGAAAAAGTTGTTGAAGCGAAAATGAAGGGTGCGTATTATGAATATATTGAATAGGATTATTAAACTTATTCCAATACTATTGGTCTTAATCTCATTAGGATGTATCTCTGCTGAACAGCCAGATAAATGGAACGACGGAATTAATGGAATTAAGATAGGTTGTTGTAATATTGGAAATTATACATGCATACGTGATATGGTTACTGAACACTATGGCAACATATCGAATATTCCAGATAATGCGACTATATCCATTTATATCTGGACATCTTGTGATAAGAAAGGCAACGAATGTTGTTTTTATGAGATGGGTAGAAAAATTAAGTTGAAATGAATTCCTAAACGTTGAGATATATTTATATATTTTTCCTCAAATATTATCGATATATCGGTAATGGTGGTGTTGAGTATGCAAGTAATTGAAATGTTTGGGTTGTTTACATTAGTTTTCGGTATTTGTTTGCTACTTGCATTCGATTTAGCATTATCTGATAATCCAAAAAAGGAATTAATAAGATTGATAATCTATTCCATACCTTTGGTGACTATATTTGCTTTAATTTACATAGCAATTGTGTATTCGAAAATGATGCTACTTGTTGTTATGTTTCAAATATTTTCTCTATTAGGT
>WAPZ01000014.1 GCA_015520535.1 Candidatus Heimdallarchaeota archaeon | reverse complement strand
CAATGTTTGGACTGAAAGCATGACCGCAAAACCTCAAATCCATTATCCCTGTATGGATCGCTTGGCATATACCCATTTCTTTCATTCTAATTCTCCACAATAGTGACTACGTTGCCCTAACGTTTAAAAAACACCGAGGGTCAAAAACGCCGAGGGTCAAGTCTTGCTATTTGCTTTACAATCGAAAAGGCAAAAAACAAGACCTGACCCCGTATTTTCAATCGAAAAGGCAAAAAACAAGACCTGACCCCGTATTTTCCTTTTCTACAACTTACTTACAATGCGCTTAAAAATTTTACTCATTGGCTCATAGTTTACATTAACGCCATCTATATTTGCCTGTATCCATTCATTTCTCTGTACGAACTCCCAGTCAAAATCATAACCAGCAGATATAGCAAGATGCTCAAATAGCAAACGTTGCACTCTACCGTTTCCTTCGCGGAATGGGTGAATCATATTAAATTCACAATAATATTCAGCCAACCTTTCACAGAACTCTTCTTTTTTTAAATTTGATAACCAATTTTCTTTTTGTAAAGCCTTAAATAACTTTTGGGCTTCGGGTATTACGCGCCCACAATTACAAAAGCGAGTTCCTCCTTTTGAAATATCTACACTTCGTAACTCTCCAGCCCAATCATATAAATTAGAGAAAAGCTTTTTATGCAATGATTTCATATACTCAAGATCGTAAGGGGGGTGTCTAAATCCAATTTTTCTTACTGTTAAAGCTGTAATTTCCCTCTCTGCAGTTTCAAGCTTATTCATATCTTGAATGTCAAGCTTGTTTTTTAGTACCGTTGTTTTTGAATAGCAGTAACGGTCATTTTTTGCATCGTATTTATCCATAAGTCTACCTTTTATATTTTTCTATAACACTTTCTAATGAGTCGGCTTCACTAGGAGCTTTAATGTCAATACCTTCAAGCTTTGAGCTATTCTTAAATTTTTTAAACTTTGTTTTTTCATAGTATTCATACGGATCAAAAACATTGTTGCAGAATACTATAATAATATTTTCAACTTTACTCCTTAAGTCGTTCCAGCTTTTAGCTTTTAATTTTATTCCAATGGTTTTTGATATTATATTTTTTGACTCTTTAAAAGAATATTCATCACATATCGATGATAAGTGGGATTTATTTTCAGCGGTTAGCTGCTTAAGAGCATTAATTTTATCAAATAAAGAGTTCCAGCCTCTGCTGCCTAATTTTATACCTAGATCCTTTTCGATGTGATTTTTTACTTCGAAATAAGAACCTAATAACTTTAATTCTTTTATATTATTTGCTTGTAATACTACGGCTGTTTTCATAATTAACTCTCAAACGATATACTTTGTATATCATTTTACAATATTTTAGATAAAATAACCTCTTGCTATGCTGATACGCATAACGCTTAAATCCGGCATCCGCCGGATAACGTGAAAGCAGCTGCATACGCCGGATATTGTCCGCTCTGGGGTGATATCCGGCTTGCGCCGTCTATGTCTTTTTTCAAATGTTGTCTTTTCATTCATATCATCCTGATTATTAGGTACTTTTCAAATCTGCACAAGGGGTAGCTTTGTCCAATATGAGGCGCAAAAGGGGTGTGCGGCCGAGCCAGGTCGATTATTCCAGCGGGTGAGGATCTCGTCCCGGCAAGACAGGTCAGCCACCGGGTAGCTAACATCCGGCAGGCGGAGGTAACTCCAAATGTTAATTAAGAACACCGAGGGTCAAAGTTTGTTATTTGCTTTACAATCGAAAGGGCAAAAAACAAGACCTGACCCGAATGGGAATGGCACTAAGTTAAGGGGTTTCTGCATAGCTAAAACAACAACTTAAGCCAGTATTGGCGCAGATTTCACAAGAATCCAACCTTGCTAAAAATGCTTAAGTTAGTGCCATTCAGACCTGACCCCATACTTTAACCCCATACTTCCGCCCAGAAAAACACCGAGGGTTAAGTCTTGTTATTTGCTTTACAGTCGAAAGGGAAAAAAACAAGACCCCCTTGACCGGAACTTTCTAATGGGTGACCCCGTATTTCCATGTTAGGCGATTTACTTCTGCAAAAGGTCATTTTCACGCCTGCATGCAAAAAGCTCTCGCTCATACTCAATACTAGTAATTACTGACTTTAAAAGAAGTTTCATTCTTTTTTCAAGAACACTGTCTTCCGAATAGTCAGCAGAAGCAATGAAGTGAACTCTTCCCGCTGACAATAACGACTTACAACTCTCTAAACCTTTTGGTGAGTTTGGTTTATACACAGCCACAGAATGGCCACCACCTTGCTTTGTAACGGTCATGCTTGGAACATCAGTTAGTCCGTCACCTATATAAATTATATTAGTAAATGGGATTGGCCTATCGTGCTCGGGAGTGTGTTGATTAATGCTCTCGCTGAGTTTTTGTTTTCCTTTATTTATTCTGAAAATGAATTGTGTTTTTGTTGTATCTGTTATCAACTGTTTCGGAAATTTTGCCACACCGTGGTGATCAAAGTGGTATTCCGAGGCAAATATATTTTTAAATTTTTTCTTAATTGATACACCCTCTAAAATTTCTTTCATTCCTGCTGAAATTATGTAGTGCTCTACCTTTGTTTTTCCATTCCCATTTTCTCTTACATGCTTATTTATTCGATCAAACCAACTTTCTACGCCCGGGAAATATTTTATTTCTGATGCCAGGGAAGCTAGCTCCTTTCGCCCGAGGTGAACTTTTTTCTCTTCGGCCTTTTCAATTAGGAGTCTCATGTACACAAGCATTCCCTCAGACTCCGAGGACTTTGTTTCTCTTGAAACCTCTTTCCAGAATTCTTTGGCTGGGATACCTATCTCGGGAAGAACCGTGTATTCTTGCATTGGCTGAGGCGATAGTGTTCCATCGAAATCATAAATGATAGCTATCGTATTTTGTGAAAATTTTCTTTTTTCTACCATCTTTCGATATATCTCTTATTCGCCTAACAGTCCAATATATAGCTCCATAATTACGAACTTCCTGTTTTTGTATAAAAAATCAGCATATTGTGAAATGAAATTCACATACATGGCAGGGACGCTAACATATGAATAATGACAAATCAAAAACAGACAATGCTATCGCCAGACTCCAGGGTCGATACATTGGGTTCATTTAAAAACAAGGTATTAAGGAAAACGCCTGTGGTTGGACTGTAAAACGGGTAGGGTAGTACGCTCAGATTCATTCTGATCAAAAGTTGCTCACCATATGCCCAAATCAGCCCCGGTTCCAGGAAAATGAGAACAGGAATGTCAGACTAAAAAACTGGCAATGTATTCAAACGGTCGATGTTATACAGAAACTGTTTCTTATGATTAATGCGCCATGCCTCAGCTTTCTGATGTACTACTAATGAGGTGCTTGTCCGGTGGTTTAAACACCTGGATTCCGGCTAAAAGCATGCCGGAATGACTGTGTTTCGGTAAAAAGTGCTAACGGAGTGATTTGGTGCTTAATTCATATTTAAGAACCCACGTTGAAACGGTGCATGAAATGCACCCTACTTGAGTTGCGCTGAAAAGGTTTAGTACAATTCTTTT
>WAPZ01000013.1 GCA_015520535.1 Candidatus Heimdallarchaeota archaeon | reverse complement strand
TAAAAAGCTTTTTTGCAATATGTTGTTGGATGCTTACTGGAATAGTGGCTAATTGAATGGAGATAAAAATAATGAAATTTATGCGATATCCAGAGATTGAAAATACCTATCGTAAAAAATTATTGGATGAAATTCGGCAACGTCAAATTTCGACGGAATGGGTGGTTGAAGAAAAAATACATGGTGCCAATTTTTCATTTTGGATAACAACAAGCGAGATCAAAGTTGCAAAACGGACGGCTTTCTTGACAGAGTCCGAGTTAGACAAATTTTACCACAGTAAGAAGGTTGTGGAGCGACATCGGGAGACATGTACCAAATTTTTCTCAACGATACGGAAATGGGCATCAGAAAAGGAATACGGAGACATTATTTTGGCTATTGTTTATGGCGAATTGTTTGGTGGCTGGTATCCACATCCAGATGTTCCTAAAGTACCAGATGTGGCACCAATACAAAAAGAAATCTATTATCATCCTGATCTTAAATTTTGCGCCTTTGATGTGTATCTTCAAACTGAAACTGGCAAATCCTTCTTTTTAGATGTTTCTACTCGTACTTCTTTGCTTGAACACGCTGGGTTTATGGTTTCACAGCCATTAATGACGGGTACATTAGATGAATGTTTGCAGTACCCCAATAAATTTCAAACTACTATTCCACGACGATTTAATTTACCGGAAATTGAAAATAATATTTGTGAAGGCGTAGTAATACGACCAGTAATAGATTTTAACCTCCAAACGTATCGACGAGCCATTTTTAAAAATAAAAACGAGTTGTATTCTGAAGTAAGACCGCGAAAAACGAAAAAAGACGATCCGTACCAAAAAATGCAAAAAAATCCGAAAATGCAAGCTCTTATCGCTACATTGCTTAAGTATCATACGAAAGCACGTTTTCAATCCGTACAAACTAAAATTGGTCCTATAAATAGTCAAGAACTTCCTAAGATCGTTGGCTTATATGTGAAAGATCTATTGAAAGATTTTTCTAAAGACCACCCCGCTATACTTGAACAATTAAACAAAAAAGATCGTAAAGTGCTCTCCAAACTGGTGTTTGAAAAAGTAAAGCCAGATCTCATAGAATGGCTGAAAAAGGCGTAAAACATGTATCAAAAAAGAAGCCTACTTTAATTCATACTGCTTAGATGCCATGTGTAATGAGTTATCCGCCACCTTTAAGCATGAGGTAAAAATAATGGTGCTTAAAAGATTCAATAATATCAGACAGCTCTTTTTGTTCGCCTTCAAACATTATAGTTGCAGAAATCTGTGATATATTTTTAATAGCGCCCAGCTGAACAAAATTTTGAACAAACACACCTTTTATGGTGAAAGTAGGAAATTGCGCTACAATCGTCAACTGCTGGTTACTCGCATATATGTTGACAATAGGTGGCTGTGGAGTGTCTAATAAATCACTTACTGCCTTCAAAAAGCGCTGCTCAATTTCTTTAAGTTTCCAAGTGCGAAATAAATAATATAATTCGAAAGAATTTTTAGCAGTCGGGTTCATACAAAAACATTCCTTTAATAATTTCGAGGGATATGTTGTTCTGGAGCAATAAAAAACTTGTTGGTAAAGCACCGTACTTACGCGTAGTTTTTTAAAGACGCATGCGTGATATCAGATAGGTGAAAAAAATGAATTGTGATACCATGGTAGCATTAGGGGAGGTAACAGTCGATAAAAGCGTGATTTTTGGGAAAAATTCGGATCGCGAACCTAATGAAGGCCATGAACTCCGTTATTTCCCTCCACAAGATTATAAAGAATCTGATATGGTTCACACCACGAATATGGAGATTGAACAAGTAGATCACACACATGCTGTGATATTGAGCAGCCCACATTGGATTTGGGGAGCTGAAATGGGAGTTAATGAACACGGTGTAGTCATTGGCAATGAAGCGGTTTTTACAAAAGAGCCCGAACGTGATCATGGTCTTTTAGGTATGGATATTTTACGTTTGGCTTTAGAACGTGCAAAAACAGCTGAAGAAGCGGTTGATGTCATTGCTGGGCTTTTAGAAACCTATGGGCAAGGTGGAAACCATGGTTTTCAGCACAAATTGAAGTATCACAATTCATATCTAATAGCTGATCCCAAAGAGGCGTGGGTCGTTGAAACCGCGGATGTGTATTGGATTGCTGAAAAAGTCTCCAAATTTCGAACTATATCTAATTGCTTGACTATAGGTGATAAATATGATAAAATCCACCCACAGTTAATTGATTATGCTTTGAAAAAGAAATATTGCAAGAAAAAGGATGATTTTCACTTCAGCAAATGTTTTACGGCTTCCATCTTTGACTATCGTACGTGGGGAGGTCGTGGAACAACGCGTCAAAGCTGTACCACGAGTCGACTATTTGAAAAGAAAGGAAAAATTGACGAACAATATGTAATGGCGGTATTACGTGATCATAACACGACGGACCCTAATTGGACACCAGCTAAGGGAAGTATGGGTAGTATCTGCCTTCATGCAAAACCCATCACCGTTCCATCACAATCTACCAGTTCGATGGTCGTTCATTTGGGGAAAAAATTCATTACTATCTGGGTGACGGCAACTTCCGCTCCGTGCACTTCTCTTTTTAAGCCCATTTTCATGTTTCCCTTGCCAGTGCCCTATACGAAACGCACACCCACTGGGCAATATGATTCTGAAAGCCTTTGGTGGCAACATGAACTAATCCATCGTGCAATTTTAAGAGATTATCAGACTCGAATCAAAGTTATTCGTCCGTTACAGCAACAATATGAGCAAAAATGGCTTACCAAAATACAAAACTTACGTACTGAATCGGAAATCACGGCTGAACAACTTAAAAGATTCATGACTGACGCCATAATGGAAAGTCTTGATATAGAACGACAATGGTTAGAAGCATTGAAAAATACACCCCTCAAAAAAAGAAATGGTTTTTTATATACAAGATATTGGAATAAAAGGAATCAAGAGGCACAAATGCCTTCAATTCCATAATTAAGGACTTCAAAATACATTCCACTTTTTTTATAATTTCCACCAATGTTGAATCTG
>WAPZ01000012.1 GCA_015520535.1 Candidatus Heimdallarchaeota archaeon | reverse complement strand
TATCGTAACTTCGTTCGCAACCTTAAGTAATCAAAATACAACTATAATGGCAGGTTATCAGTCTTTAAACCAAAGTTTTGGTAAAGTGCTGGTCATAGGAACGGATTATCCCTTTGATAATACTGGACTTCTTTATGGTTATGGAAATTCCCAATTAATTCCAGATATAATATCGTTAATTGAAAATTCGCTTGAATGGTTAACAAACACAGATGTTACTTTCAATTCAACCGTCGGCAGTGTAGAAACTCCAACTCGTCGTATTACTTTTATAACGTTCATCGAAATATTTATAGTAATTAGCAGTCTTACACTGCCCATCTTTTATTATCGGCGAAAAAAGATTCGAATCACCCGCCAATGACCAATTATGGTGATTTATGTGGAAAAAGAAAAGAAAAAAAGGTATGTCAAGGATTTTTTTTTATCATTAAAACGTGTAATAGCTAAAAAGGCAGAACAAAACAGAACAAGTAAATACATTATTACAAAATATAACGAAATTTCAAAAAATACCACCTTCCAGTTTATTATCACGTGTCTCCTTCTTTCATTCTTTGGTATAATTTTTAACGTTTATGCACTTCATGATATTAGTAATTGGGACGAGGCATGGCTTGTAAACGTAGCAGAAAGAATGTACAAGACCGGACAGTTTTTTCTTCCTTTATACGGAGAACGAAATAATGTATCTTTGTTTGACAAACCACCACTGGTATTTTGGGTAGTAGCCGCTCTTATTGGGATTTTTGGGCGCAGTACTTTAGCTGCAAAGCTTCCCATGGCAGTTGGAGGAGGACTATTGGCATTAACTTCCTACTTGATGACAAGTCATGCCAAAAAGGATAAAGAAACGGGAATAATAATAGGAATTTTGGTTGGGGCATCATTTTTCTTAAGTTTTTATTCTAGAACCGCATATATAGATCCTTTCATTGTTTTCCTATCCGCTTTATTAGGAGTAGTGACTATTAAAGCGATTGATAATGCCTTTGAAACACAAAATTGGATAAAAGCCTATTTTTACTTAATATTGAGTGCTGTTATGATATTTATTAACATCTTTGCCAAAGTCTGGCAAGGATTGCTAATAATGCCCGCATTGGCCATCTATCTTCTAATTAAAGTTATTTTTTTCTATTCAACTGATGAAACGTGGGAACTTTTACGAAAAAAAATCAAGGAAACTATCAATAAAGAAAGGTATTTAAAAGAAATTAAGATCACCGTCCTTCTTTATACGTTTTTTTCTGCCATAATAGGAGTTATCATCAAAATATATCCAATTCAACTCTTATTTCTTATTTTAGGCGCAACAATCTCCGTTACAATTTATTTTACACTCTTATATGATGAGACGGCAGAAAAAAACTTATTAAACACGGAAAAACGTGACCGTTTTACGGCATTCATAGTAATTGTTGCTATTACCGGTATTATAGGAATTATAGCATCAGCTTTTATAGGAAAAACTATCTTTCAGCGTTTTGTACCTGTATTTCAAGAAATAACTCCAAAAGCATGGCAACAATTAATAGATCCTAATCTAACCTACTATTCAAATGATATCTTATACCTGCTAAACGATACGTTTGCTGCGGGCTTCACCTTTGCCACGGCATTATTTCTAGTTGGATTCCTTCCAACGTTAATAATCCAATACAAGCACAAAAATGGATTACTCTACCAATTAGTAAAAGAAATATATCCGACGTTTCCTCTAATTCTAATTGGACTTTGGTTGGCAATATGGACCATCTTTCTCCTACTTAAAGGTGCTATTTTTGATCGTGACGCCGTACGAATGACAATGTTCAGCTTAGCTATCACATTATTAATATATTTGTTCCTTACAGACGGATTAAAACTCCTTTTAAAGACATTACAACGTTATTATGATATCAAATTGTTTGAAGCAGAATCCGCAGATTTATGGCAAAAATACACGAAAACTGTTACTTTTTCTACCTTATTTATTGCATTCATCATTTTAGCTTTTTTCCCCTTTCTGGCGTGGATTCAATACGTTGATTCACTCGGACTTCCTTTCCGGACACCCGGTGAACTTTTTGGACGCGATCAAGAAATTCCACCAATTAATTACACATGGCTTTTCTTTACCTATTATGTAAGTTGGAGGTATGAAAACCCCACACATTACACCTTATATGAACAGCTAGTCTCTGCTATCAATGACGCGATTTTTTGGTTAAATCTACCTTTCTTTTTTATTGGATTATATGCATATTTCTTTGCTGAAAAAGAAGAAAGAAACATTGCATTGGGCGCATTTTTCCTCACATGGCTATTTACAGTGCTTTTTATTTTTTTACCCGCACAATTTCAATTAAATTACTATTATCTTGGCATTTATCCACCTTACCTTGGCATTTGTGGTAAAGGGCTTTACTATTCCGTCAAAAGTGGAAAAGAACGCTTAACTGCAAATGATCTGACAGAAAAGGCCATTTTAATGCTCCCATTTCTTTCAATCATTCTTATCCCATTGATTTTAAGTTTTTTAAAGGTTATAACGGTTAAAGATCCCATAAATTATCTTTTTTTGTACTTTACTGATGGTACCATCTTATTGTGGTGGTTTAGTGCGTTAGTTTATATTTATTTAACCCTCAAACATTTAAATCGAATTCCAGAAATCTTACTGTTAGGATTCCCGTTATGGTATTTCTTACGACAAATTACTAATGAATTAGAATTATCAAACTTTATTCGAACCCTCCTTTCGTTGCGAATGCCAACAAATCTTCCGACCGTCATTTTTTTAGGAAATGCCACCATGTTCTATCTCTCCATCCTTGCACTAGGGTTCTTACTTTATCGTCTTCGTCACAAGGTTCGCTGGCAAGGACTTCTTCTTATCTTCCTCATAGCATTACCATCGATTCATGCTACCACAACGTTAGTCTATTGGAGTAATGTTTGGGACTACCGATTAGAAGACATTGCACGTTTTATCAACCGTCATAACGGACATTATGACAACAGTACGTGGGTATTTCCAGAAGCCGGCATCTATCTCTCGCTTCGATATTACTTAGGTGTAGAAGTAATAGCGGAATGGAGTATGCGTCCCTTTTCATATAATGATACACAACGTATGCAACTGTACTTAAAAACTCACCCCTATATTCAATTCTGGGTCATTTTCAACAGATCCGATCGTAACTTACCCGCGGTTTCAAAGTGGCAAGTCTCTTACAAGTGGTTTGTCAATAATACAGATTTTGTACTAGTTGACCAGCTAATAGGAATACCGAGGTGGCATTACATTCATGTATATGCGAATAAAAGTTTACTCTCACCCGAAGAATTGAAAAAACTATCGTCAAATGGTGAAATCAATAAAATAAGAATAAATGAAAAAAAGCCGTTGTTTGCTAGTTCGATTACTTATCTTTTCTCAGAAGCACATCAGCTAAATCGAGTAACGCCATTGAAAAAGGATGCTCTGGCTGTTCTAAAACAAATAAACTTCGACTATAAGCCCTAGCTACGCTACAGAAGCACGGAATCCCTTTAATAACTTCCATCCCAATTTCTTCTTTTACTTTTTTTGAAAACTCTTTAACCATTGTAATGTCTTCTGTCGTCCAACCACCGCCTAAGGTTTCTGGGGTTGGCATCCCCACCACACGATTCACTACTACATAATTTTGTGCATCTAAAAGGGAATAAAGCTGCGAAACCATTGATTTAGTACCGCGAAAATCAAAATCATCGATTTTCATAACCAAAATTACTATATCTGAAATAACCAATCCGTCAATTGACTCTAACTGAACACCTGGAGCTGTATCTAAGATTACAAAATCAAAACCATCATTTTTTAGTTCTTCCCGCAAGCGTAAGATTCGTTTGAGATTTTGTTGTCGCTGTAACTTGTCCGCCCGCACGATTTCCCCAATTTTTCTAAAATCTGTAGAAGCAAACGCTGCATACAAGGGGACATTAAATTTGGAAGAAGAAACCTTCACTAAAATATCTGTAGCTGTGAGTTGTGGGTTTGATAAATAATCATTTATGGTAAAATGCGGCGTAATATCAAATAGTGTGTGGGCATTTGGCCCGCGAAAATCAAAATCTAATAAACACGTTTTATAGCCTTTCTTCGCCAGTGCCGCAGCTAAATTACAAGAAAGATGGGTTTTTCCTGTTCCACCTTTATAAGAATGAAATGCAATTACTTTCATGCTTTTTCACTCGAGAAAAATTATCTTTCTGACGAATAAAAAGAAGCGTTATTCTTCTTCCTCCATCGTGTATATATCTTTGTTTACTGAGGGAATTTCAAAAAAAACTTTTCTTCCTTCCCTACACTTGCGTACAAAACCCATCGTATGTAGCTGATTCAAATAATCAGACTCGACAGCTCGCGCTTTTCCCGTAATTTCAGCTACCATCTCAGCAGTAGCCTTCGATCTTTCCGTGCTCAATAAAGCCTTATAAGTATCTTGGAGATGCTTTGGAAGATGAAGAATGTCTAAGGTGTCTAAAATAGGTACACTCCCTTGATTTAAGTGAAGAGCATCCAATTTGCCTAACGTTTTCTTTTCAAGTGTCGATAACTGCTGATATAATACATCTTGGCGATGCTTTAACTCGACTACTAGTGAGATTAGTAGATTGAGTTTACTTTCTAATTCTTTCAGCTTTGATAACACAGCATCGTCCACAACCAATTGATGTCACAACACGCCACTTTAATAATCCTATTTAAACATTTTACATTCATATTTTTTTAACCTTCTTTTTCTTGCAAAAAAAATAAGAAAAAATTGATACCCGATGCCTCCATAATGGCATTAATTCTCGGGTACTTTGCCTGTTTTTAACTCTAATGCAACGCCAAAGAGTGCAGATCCAAAAGCACCGGAAGTTGCTCCTACTAAAGCGCCCAGTAATAGTGCAATTAAAAAAGCAAGAATTCCTAGGTTATTTACTCCTAATGCTAGCGCCATAAAGGCATCTGCAACCTCAAGCACAATAAAATTGCTCGATATCACTAACAAAAGATATAGAATACCCCAAGCAATTACAATGCTGCCGGCACCGACCAATGCACCCTTAAATATTTTTTTTCCGCTTATAAAGCCCGACAATGCTGCTGTTATGAAAATAACTTGCCAAATTTCTAACGGTGTGAGAACTAATGTGAAGAAAACTCCCAAAAAAATGGCTTGTATGGTTGACAATCCCATAAAATCTCTCTGTTGCAATGCTATTTCTTGATTTTTCATATTCTTGCCTCCATTTATGGATTAAATATCCATATGCTTTCTATTTTTACATTAGCACGCAGATCCGCAGGGTTATTATACACAGCTTGAATGTGATAGCCGTATTCAACGTGATGTTGATAATACTGATCATCCCAATGCTTACTAAACGGATTGCCGCTATTTCCTGTCGGTAAAGATGAGAGCGAATTCGGAAGATCAGAAAAATCGTTTATAATTCTTTCAGACGGGCCACCAGTCGAATAGACTACCTTATCTACACCTGGACGCCTTGCTACATCATATGCAACATTAACCGTGGTCCAGCTCCCATCTGCTGGAACAGGGTCAGGTAATAGCACCTCTAAAGCCTTTGATTCAGTAAGATGCGGCACTTTTTTGAAATGATAATCGCCCCACACCTTAGTCTTCCAATTATCTCCAAACACCTTTTTTAAATTATTTACTGCATGGATCAAAGCACGTAAGAAAATATCACTGCGAGTTTCAACCTTGTCTGTTGTCCGCTCATCATCAAACCATTTTGACGTTTTGTTTGTTAGGGCAATATATTCCAAAGTGACGAGTTGCGGATAATGATAACCAGTAGCATTAGCGGCATCCCATTCATCACCAAAAACTTCATCCAATAAGACATCACGGAAAAACGCCCAGACTAATGGTGCTGTTAGATTTTTCTTCATCTCGTATGTCTTCCAATTAGCTAGGATATCGATTGCATCTTTGACATCTGTACTTTGAGAATCCTTGACCGCAGATACATCCTCTAAGAGCATCTTGACAAAGCTTCGCGCAGCTGTATCTACGACGTCTCGCTGAAGCGTTTTCATATCTTCAACCGAGACCTTAGATTTTGCGCGAATGAATTCATTAATTCGACGTCCACGATAACCATCAGCTTGAAACGCTGCAATAAAATGCTTATATAAAGGCCCCGCGGTTTTTTGATTAGCTGAAGCTACGTAACCTTGTTCTGGATTAAAAGCATGAGGCATTTCGTCATAAGTATCGACCCAATCCACCCATTCATATTTTCCTGTCGAGCCATTAACAGGAATTAAATTCCAAAGTGGCTTGGATGTTACTGACCATGGCGGTATTTTGGTATCAGTTGTTGATACATCGCTGCGTATTGGATAATGACCAGCAGCTGTAATTGCAACATTCCCTTCAAAATCTGCGTACGCAATATTTTGTGGAGGACTGTCAAAAAGGCTTAAACCTATTTTAAAATCTTGCCAATTACGAGCACGATTAAATTGTCGGATCGCTAATGCAACAGTTAAATTTTTAGCTGCTGCCCAACGAACTGCCATTGGTTCTCCATCTGAAGTCATAAATAATGGTCCATGCCGCGTGGAATTGACAATATATTCGATTGTTCCATGACCGCGAACCTTAATTTTTTCAACTCGCTGCTTTACAGCCTCATAGTGATCTTTATACCAATATTCTTGATAAGTATCATCTTTCCATGTGTAATAATACATGTCTACGAAATCAGGACCAACGTTTGTATGTCCCCACGCTACATACTGATTATGACCCGAAACAACATACGGAACCCCCACAAGTGTATATCCAAATAAATTGAGATCAGACTCGGCTGTATATTGATGAATCTCGCTCCAAATACCTGGAAATCTCCAACTAAGGTGCATGTCATTCATATGAATTGAATAACCCGTTGTAGATTTGTTTTTCCCTATTGCCCAGTTGTTAGATCCAGCAAATGCAAATTTCATTGGACCGGATAATATATTCAGTTTTTTGGCATGATCAAGGATTTTTTTCATTGTTGATTCTATACGTGCGCGTTTGTTTTCCTTAATTTGCTGTATGAAAGATTTTGGGATCTTTGCTTTCTGTACATTGGTGGTGTTTAATGGATATGTGTCATTTCCATATCCCGGGACTATATAATATTGAAGGACGCCATCGATAGGAAAAAGCTCTGAAAATAAAGTGTTAATACCATAACGTTCGCCGACAGTATCCACTAATCGTTGCACTTCTAAATCATAATAATCGAGGGTCAACACCCATGACATAAAATAGGTAAAGGCAATAGTATATTCGGGCTTCCATAAACGTGGTCGATAATTTAACAAGCGCATTTCAAGTGGGAGGTCATTCCCGATTGAACTAATATAGGCATTAATCCCTTCCGTGTAAGCATTCAATTCATCGAGTGCTTTTTGGGCGTTTATGTCACCATTTGAAGCCAATGTCTTATAATACAGCAGAGTTGATTCTGCTAACTGGGGAATTCCTAAAAATCGGAATTCTTTATCTAATTCCAAGGTATCTCTACCGATAACTTCGCTAAGTTCTCCGTACATCAATCTATGTTGGAAATCTAATTGAAAAAGCCGATCTTTTGCGTGCAAATACCCAGTGACAAAATACATATCGCGATCTGTTTTTGCATAAATGTGTGGCACGCCAAAATTGTCATAATAGACCTTGACCGGCGCATTTAAGAACTCGTTTGTGATAACCACTTTTTCTTTGATAGCGGCATCCTTTCCCGCTGCCCATATACCGCCGCTCGGGTCGATAACATCACCCAATGGCGGTAAACTTCCTAAAGGCATTGACATAGTCATAAATACAAGAAGTACTAATATGAAAGAAACAATTGGTTTTACAAACGTCATAAAATTAATTTTGTTCATAATTAAAGCCACCAGACATTCTTTTTTTGCCTCTTAGTTATTAATAGACGGCTATTCTTTTATCATATAAAAGAATATTGTTTCTGACAATAAAGCCATTAAACTAGGTCCACAATCAAATGATTTTTTTTAATTTCATACCTAACGGAAATTTTGGCAGAAATTCAACTGAAAAGGTGATCTAAAGATTTTTAGTTGGCTAATACATCAGTGTATAGTTGGAGGATTTTCTGCGCAGTTTTGTTGAGTGTATGTTCTTTAACGGAAATTTGTGCGTTTTTTCCTATTTGACGGATTTTTTCTGGATGTGCTTCCAAAAATTCGATTTGTTTAGCAAATGAATCAATGTTATCTGCTTTAAGGCAGTTATATTCGTGTGTAAG
>WAPZ01000011.1 GCA_015520535.1 Candidatus Heimdallarchaeota archaeon | reverse complement strand
CTTCAGTGTATACATTTGTGATGATTTTTTTGCATGTACTTTCGATTTTTTTCAAGTTTTGACTTTCTTTGTCTGCTAATTCTCCATAAATTTGTAGTTTCCAAAACAATTTAACCCAACTCTCAAAAGGGATGGACAACAGTGACTTTTTCAAAAGATCGTGCAAAAAAAGTTGCTCGTTATTGCTATAAACACTTTGATAGAGTTTTTCGTGGAAATAAAGCTCAAAAATAAGGTAATTAGCAAGATCATGAAAGAAATGCGTCATCTTTTCTAATTTTGTGATAACTTCATTTTTCTTGAGTCGAAATAAAAAGTGTAAATAGTCAGATAAGATTTCGTATGGTCTGATATAAGTGTCGGGCGGTAGACGGACGGGAATTTTCGCCACAAATTGATTTGACAAAAGAAAACCCTTATTTCCATAATGATGCACAAAATGTTTTACGTAATAATTTTTAATCAACTGCGAATTGAGTAGGATACTTAAGAACTTGAGTAACTGCAAGGGAGCACGTAAAAAGGCATTACTATCCAAAATATAGAAATTTCCGTAATCAAGGTAGAATACGGGCGATCTCGTCACTCGTTGCCATACAATTTTTGGCTTTGTAAATTCAGCATAATATTGACATGCACGTAGTTCCCACCAGAATTCTCCTTGATTATCACGATTTACAAGCCCTTTAGAACGCGTTTTATGTCGTTCTTGTCGTAAAAACGCTGTGAAATGACGGTATAAAGAGGGAAAAGCCTTTTCAAATGCAATTTCTGGCGATGTGTCGAGTTTGTCATCTTTTAATAAGAATCGTCGTGTATATCCATACGGAATTACAATTACCCAATGATTTTTCCAATCTACTGAAAAAGAACGAATTTCCTTTCCTCTCAGTAATGGATGAATAAAGTCACCACAATTTTTATCGGCTTGGACTAATGCTTGCCGTTGTGCCTCCGAAATCACAAACGCCGCATTATAGCCCGTGATTATTCCAATATAGATTTTGATATGTAACTGATGAAGTGGTTGACTGTGGTCTTGTATCCACTGATGTATTTCCATCATGTTTCGACTTAAAAAATTCCATATAGTTGACGGTAATGTCGTTTGTCGAATATAATAACCATCTTTTTCTAATGTACCTAAAGATTGGGGACGAGCAAAAAAAATCTCATGTGTTTCTGCGGGACGCACCTTTTTTATCACATAAACCATTGTATCGATGTTGACACCCTTGAAAATCGTGATGTTTGTTAAATCGATTATCTTTACAAACGTGTATCGCTCTTTTAAATACTCACGCATTTTTTTTCCGTATTGCGTCCGTAACCATTTATTGGTTATGATAAAAGAATGATATCCCTTTGCTTTTAGTAATTGTAAAGATCGAAGGATAAAATACATGGAAAGATCAAAAAAACTGTCATATGGTTCATAAAGGTTCTTTAAAATCTGTTTGAATTCTATTCCCGTAAAAAGACGTTTGACTTCTTCTTGTCGGATATAAGGTGGATTTCCAATCACAATGTCAAAACCAAGTGCGTCTAAAAAAACGTCTGGAAATTCGATTACCCAATGAAATGGCTTTAGCCTTACTAAGGTCTCCGAAGGAATATGTAATTTTTTACCTAACTGTAGAGATAAAAACTCTGTCATTTTGGACTTATTTGCACCGTTGCTCGTAAAAAAAGGAAAACCCTCAACATCTGATTTTAGATAATAACCAAGAAGTGAATTTCCGCATTTTACATTAAATCTGAGTTTTGGTAACATGAAGGATAATACCATTTCATTTTTTACGCCGAAATCTGAGAATAACAACATGAATAAACGTGCATTCGCTATTTTTACTGCTACTTCATCTATATCAACTCCATAAAGATTATTCTGGAAAATGAGTAATGCTCTTATTAGAAAAAGAAACATGGTCTTGTTCTTGCCAATATCGATCCTTCCTCCTTTTGGAAAAATTCTTTTATCAGCGAATAATTGTGATATTATAGAGCCAAATCCCCTTTCTTGAGCAACTTCCCAGCAAGCCTCATACACAGTTGTTAAACATTCTGCCGCGCTTTCCAAAAAATATCCAATCCCTACTGCTGGATCCAAGATCTTTACTCTCGCTAAATATTCTAAAAAATCTTTGAAATCATCAGCGTTTAGTTCCTTTAGTAGATCGACTATTATTTGTTTGTTATCTTCTGGCTCAAATTTCAATAAAGTAAGTCTTTTCTCTGTGTCTACGGGCAATTGATGATGCTGTGTTCTAGTTCTAGTGTTCTCCAGAAACAATCGTTTTTCTTTAAAATAATCAAAGAGATACATAAAAATAGTATTATGAACAATATAATGAGTAATTTCTGGTGGCGTATAAAAAGAG
>WAPZ01000010.1 GCA_015520535.1 Candidatus Heimdallarchaeota archaeon | reverse complement strand
TTTGGACGTCTTGACCATCTTAGTTGAAGAAAAATTGCAGTACTCACCCGGCGAACGCGATATGATTATCTTGGAACATGAATTTTTTGCTGATTATTCTGAGCATACCGAACGAATACGATCGTACTTAATAAACTATGGCATTCCGAACGGTGATTCGGCGATGGCACGGACAGTCTCACTTCCCGCTGCAATTGCAACCCGTCTTATCATGGAAGGAAAAATCACTGAAGTTGGCGTTCAAATTCCAACAAAGCCCGATATTTATCTTCCGATCTTAGAAGAACTTAAAAAAATGGGCATTGAATTTAAAACAAAAGTCGAATCATTACCAAAAGCATCATAAAAGACATATAGTTTTTGAATAATAAAAAAGAAAAATTATGTATTTATTGTGCCGCTTTGGCCTTTTTTTCCTCTTCTTCTTTTAATACACGACGTAACACTTTTCCGACCGCTGATTGTGGCAATTCATTTCTGAATTCAACTAACTTTGGCACCTTATAGGGAGCAAGGCGTTCTTTGCAGAAATTGATAATTTCTTCTTCAGTAGCTGTTTTTCCCGGTTTTAATACAATAAAGGCTTTCACGGTTTCGCCGCGTTTCGGATCGGGAACGCCTACTACAGCGGCAAGCTGAACTGCTGGATGTTCAAAAAGCACTTCTTCAACTTCTCGGGGATAAATTTTATATCCTGACGCATCAATCATGTCTTTTTTACGATCCGTGATAAAGAAAAATCCTTCTTCATCCATATGGCCTACGTCACCAGTAAGGAAGAAACCCATGCTATTAAAGACTTTCTTGGTTTCTTCTTCTTTCTTCCAGTAACCCTTCATAACTTGTGGCCCTTTAATACCAATCTCGCCCGTTTCGCCTTGTGGAAGAACTTTTTCTTTATCATCAATGTCAAATATGGCCAGTTCGGTATCAGGAACGGGAATGCCTATAGAGCCGGGTTTTCCACCATATTTCATGGGATTTACGGTCGCAACCGGTGAAGTTTCGGTAAGACCATAGCCTTCTACAAGGTAGGAACCTGACGCGGCTTCCCATTGTTTTTTCAATTCGACTGGCAATGGCGCCGCACCAGAAACACACGCATTAATACTACTAAGATCGTACTTCTTTAAATGTGGGTGATTTAAAAGCGCAGCATATAATGTGGGCACACCATTAAATAGTGTTGGCTTGTATTTGTGAATTAACTCTAGTACTTCTGTAAATGGTGGATTTCCCGCTCGTGGATCTGGAATTGCAATTACGCGTGCGCCAATATACGGTGCCATGAGAAGGCACGTGGTTAACCCGTAGGAATGGAACCATGGCAAGACACCTAAAAAGCCTTCTTTTCCAGGTTGAGGACGTGGCCATAAAATGGCTTCAGTTTGAATTACATTGGCAACTAAGTTCATGTGTGTGAGCATTGCACCCTTAGGCACACCAGTAGTACCACCAGTGTACAAAAGCATGGCTAAATCTTCTTTTGGATTGATTTCCTCTCGGGTGGTTAAAGGTTCGGCATTCATGATTGCTTTCCAAAAATCAATATGTTCGGGATCTTTGTCCTTTACCATAGGTATTTTTCCAAGTAAAGAACCTAATATGGCTTTTACTTTTGGTAATGCGTACTTAAGGTTGCAATAGAACACTTTTTCTACTTTTGTGTTACTCTGGATTTGTTTTACGTTCGGATAAAATTTCGGATGATCCAATGTCACAGCAAAACGTGCATCTGCATCATTGAACTGATATTGCAATTCTCTTGCGGTATAAAGGGGATTACAGTTGACAACGACTCCACCAGCTTTAAGGATACCGAAAAATGCGATTGGGAAAAACACCGTGTTGGGCATATACAATGCTACTTTTTCTCCTTTTTTAAGACCAGCTTCTTTGAGTACCATTGCAAAACGATCAGCCCAGTCATTAATTTGAGCATAGGTATAAAATTGGTCTAAAAAGATAATGTAGGTATAATTTGCAAATTTTTCCGCAGCTTGTTCCAATAACCAATATAAAGGCTTTTCCGGATAATCAATATGTTTTGGCACATATTCTGGCCATGACTTTTCGAGCCATGGTTTTGGTATCATTCTTTACTACACCTCGTATTCTTCATTTTTCTTTATGTGTTTGCTTTTTTTTCAAATATTTATATTTTTTTTGCCACAACAAAGATTAAGAGAAAACCGATAATGTGAACGTTTTTATGAACGTTCATATATGTTCACATTTTTGCCGCGTATGTTTGGGTGTTTATATTTGGGTCTGTCTCATATACACATCT
>WAPZ01000009.1 GCA_015520535.1 Candidatus Heimdallarchaeota archaeon | reverse complement strand
CAACCAGACGGTATCCCTTTTCTCTCAGGACAGAGAAAAGCAATTCCAGCGCTGCAGGTTCGATAACGACCATAGTAACCCCTTATTGGTTTTGGTGATTTATGTTGGATACTCCGTGTGTTCAAAGGCATAGGGGGAGGGGGATACGCAGTATCGGCAGGAATTGAATACTCCACTACGGTCGTCATCGGCATCATTCCCCCATCCAGTTTCTATGAGAAAAATATCACAAGCAATCTAAATGGTCAATAACAAAATATTTTTTTTAAATGCCAAATGCAACCACTATCGCTATCCGGCAAACACATTTTACCGGATAGCGATGAATGAATTACTCGTGAGTGTTGGCCCAAAAAAGTGCGTAGGAAAAGATGTAGGATATTACAGCGGCGTTTTGGTCTTCTTTGGGTGTTTCCGTTCGGAAATAAATTTCTCCGTCATCAGTATTGGAAATGAGCTTCTTCCCGGGTTTTAGTACAAAAAACGCAATGGGGCCTTTCGGACCTTGAATTAAAAACCGGGTTTGATTTAAAAAGGATTGCAATGTGGCACTCCATACTCGTTTGTTGAATATGACATCAAATTTTAAATCCGACACCCCGATATCTCTAATTGTTATATACCCAACCGGTTGACCATTTTCTAAAATTTTTAGTTTAGAAGGAAAGATATGGTGAAAAATCATTTCCTGCGAAGTACCATTTTCCGATGCGGACTGGGTGCCGGTTTTTGAAACGGCAAATGCCAGTTCGTATGTTGTGTTGTCACCTGTCGTTACCGAAACTTTATGAACAACGACCCCGTGAACGGGCAGTGACTCCCCCGGCGCAATGTCCTGTAAAAAGGAAGGTATTACATCCAGTCGATCGTCGCTTTTCCATTGGACGTGAAAGGTCTGTTCAGGGGTTTGTTGTTGGGATGGTTTGAATTCAATGGTGTACGTTTTTGCTTTTGTCATGAGCAGACTTTTTTCCTGGGGTGTCATAAGAGGAAATGTCATTGATGCACGTAAATTGGTGCTGGATAACGCAGGTGGAATTTGCATCTTTTGATGTTCGATCCAACTGCATTGGGTGAATACCAAACTGATTAGTACAATGAATATAAGTTTTTTCATGATTACCTCCATGTTCATCATTTTGAATTGTTGGAAGGAAGCCACGCGATAGCATAGGCCCCGGCTTTACGGGTTAAGCGAACATCTGCAGAAGCAGATGCGATATCGCGCGGAACAATGTCCACATCAGATTTTAATTCCCCGATATACAGGGCATCAGCCCCATGTTTGCGAGCCTCTTGTTTTAGTTTTTTTATGATTTTGGATTCGGTTAGCTGCGTAAAATTGAATATATCTACTTCTTCATCAATAATTAACATGCCGACAACCCGATAGGGTTTTGGCGGTGGATTGGAATCCGTAAAAACCGGGATGGGCGTGTCATTAGAACGAGGAGGCAGTTGTGCGTTATTCACCGGCATGTAAACCACGCGTGGTGCACAGGCGAATATCCAAATCATCCCTGATAATAAAAAAATTAAAATCCGTTTCATATTACCCTCCTATGGTATTGGTTAGAAGTAATTGAATATTATGAGTGTTGTTCTCATTATCTCCCTTTTTGGTAATATTCGACGGCCATAAATTGTTTTATACGGCCATTAATATTTTTTAACAATAAATATTGTGCGATTTGGAACAGTTGTGCGGTAGCGCAAAAGGGGGCGTTTTTATCAAGGTTTTCCAGGTTTAAAACAATTGTATTAATTGAAGGAACATCCCTTAGGGCTTCACCATTGTTTAAAATGGTGAATTTGTCTAAATTCTTCGCATGAAAGAATTACGGAGGCGCAACAATGGAATATCAGGTACAGATTCTGATTGTGATGGTGGTGTATTTGGTGTTGCTGGTTGGTTGGGGAATTTACTAAGGCCGTAAAGTCAAGGACCATTCCGATTATGCCATTGCCGGTCGCAACCTTCCCGGCTGGGTGGCTGCGCTCTCAGAACGCGCTACCGGAGAGTCCTCTTGGGCATTGCTGGGCTTGCCGGGTTTTGCTTATGCCGCCGGCGTATCCAGTATTTGGACCGCTGTGGGGTGCGTGCTGGGTATTGTGACAGCCTGGTGGGCAATTGCCTGGCGATTACGCAATGAAGCGGAGCAGTTTCAAGTAAACACCTTTACGGAATATATCGGCAAACGGCACCCGGAAATGGAATACTGGATTCGCCGGGTGGGCAGCGCCATGATTGTCTTTTTCTTCTTTTTTTATGTGGGTGCTCAGTTTTTAGGGGGTGGTAAAACCCTGTTTACCAT
>WAPZ01000008.1 GCA_015520535.1 Candidatus Heimdallarchaeota archaeon | reverse complement strand
GTTGTGAATTGCTAAATAATTGGTGTAAGATCTGTTTTCACTACTTAACTGTAAAATATTTGTTCAAATTTGCGAAATAAAGAAAAGAAAGATATAAATACGAGTTTGTGCGAATATAACATGACGCTTTCTTTCCACGGAAAACATGCAATCATTCATTGTTTCCTTTACATTTCTATTCAATAATTAACATATCCTCTTTTTCAGCAACAACTTCCTATAAATCTTTGAGTTAAATACGCGTTAAGCGACACAAAATGAATATCTACATCTGATAGAGTAAAACGAGGTATGGGGATAAAATTGGCTGAAGAAATAATGCGCTCAACAACAGATTGGGGTCTGAGTTTTACTGACATTTCTATTCGCAAAAAAAAGTTTAACGTTAAGTATGAGCGCTTACCCAGTAAATTTAAGCCATGGATAAAAGAAGCCACGCGTCGAATTCATTCTATTGCTGCAAATCGTAATTCTTCATTGATTGGAGAATCAGTAATGCGTATAGGCTTTGCAAAACTTCTTTATGCTCTTAATAAATTGGAACTAGATTGGTCTCGTGCATTCGTCCTTTTTGCGCCCGATGGAACCTTTTCAATGAACATGGAACGCTTGCAGCGCGGGTTTACGTATGGTGCGGTGATTCATTTCGGCACTACGGACTATTTAGCGGTTCATAATGCTATGCCCAATGGTTGTGGGTTTTCTATTTATGAATTAGATACCACAAAATTTACTGATGAGGAAATTATACGAGTTGCCCAAGAACACCAAAAACATCTCTCTGACGATAAAAAACTAAATATTGGCAATCACTTTGCGGGTGTGTATCGGGGAATCGATCCCGTGACTAACGAAGATAGTGGGCGACGATTCGTTGTTATCCATTGTTCGGGACATGTAGGAAAAAAGAAACTTTATTGGACAGATTATTTGTCAGAAGTCGACGGTTATAACAGAGTCGAAACACCACTCGGCGCAGTCACAATTCTTCAAGATCAAGCACGCAAAGAGTATCTTGACCATTTCAACTGGTCAAATAGTAAAAATGAAGGTAATCGGGAATGCTATCTAAAGGAAATCTTTGGTGACGGATCCTACAAAACGTTAGCTTCGGTTACGCATCAAGGATTGTTTCGTGACGGCACAGAAATCCGTCTTGGTGTTCAAGAAAGTGCTCCGATTCTACCTATCGCTTATAATGCAGTCGAAGGACTGGATATGGTCGAAGGGCTTCCCAATATTACTGAAGAGATATTAACCACTAAAGATCCTTTTATAGGACTGGAGGATCGGCCATACTATGAAGCTTTGAAAACCATTAACATTGTTCCTCATGGTGGCGGCTATGAATTCGATTATTTAGTGAAAAAACTCAAAATCACCGTTAACAAAAATGGAATTGAAAAACTTAAAATCACGTTACATAACAAAAAACAGAAACAAAAGGTTATTCTCGAGTTTAAAGATTTTAAAGCCATCCGTTCTTATCTCAGATATAGGACGCGTGCTGAAATTTTAAGTAAAGTCTATTATTATAAATTAGCCCGGCCTATTTATCATTTGAACCCCTTATTTCAGATTTATCCGCCAATACAAAAACAAACAGTATATATTGTAGCTCCACATCAGCAGAAAAACTTTGAATTAAAAGTTAAGATAAAAAAACTCTATTTTTAAGGATTTTTATTTTTATCTCTCTTTCCCTTCCTTTTTTCTTTAAGTTTTTTAATGCCATGAAACATTGTGTCAATCAGTAAGAAACGTTTCTTGGGGAAGCAATTCATGGAAATTACGGAACCAGACAAAAATCATATAGTCATTTCGGTGTTAGGAAAAGATCGTCCCGGAATTTTCTATCGTGTCACTCGTCTTCTTGCTGATTTTAATGGAAATATTGAGGATGTCCGCCAGTCGGTGCTGCAAGGGTATGTATCTATAACATTTTTAGTCAATATTTCCAGACTTAATCGACCATTGAAGGAATTGGAAGAAAAATTGCAAGAATTAGCTCAAAACATGGCAATTGATATTCGTGTTCTTCCGCATGTCCAAGGTTACACTCCGAAATTAGATAAACTGTATTATCTTACCATTGTTGGCAAAGACCATGTCGGTATTTTGGCAGGCATTAGTAAAGTGCTTTATAATGCCAATGTAAATATAGAGACTATTTATGTATTTTCTCGAAAAAATTATGTGGTAAACCATTTTTTGATCGATTTAACGCACTTAAATTTGCCACTCTACCAATTTAGGAATAAATTGCGGGAAGTTTGCAACCAGTTAAATTTATCAATGGTTCTGCAATCAGAAACACAGTTTTATCGCCCCAAAAAACTTGTTGTCTTTGATATGGATTCAACACTCATTGAAAACGAAATTATTAATGAGTTAGCGCAAGAGCGAGGCGTGTATGACGACGTCCTGGCCATCACAGAAAAAACCTTACGAGGAGAATTCGATTTTAAAGAAGCACTCAAAAAACGCGTGGAACTTCTTAAAGGATTATCAATTGAGGCACTGGACAATGTGTGCCGAAAAATCGTGTTTTCTCCCGGTGCACGTGAAGTTGTGTCAACATTGCGCGAAATGGGGTATAAAATAGCTGTAATTTCGTCGGGCTTCACATATTTCACTAATTATATCAAAAAACAACTGAATTTAGATTATGCTTTTGGAAATGAATTAGAAATCAAAAATGGAAGATTGACGGGTCGACTAGTCGGGCCCATCATCAGTCGGGAAGAAAAGCTCGCCATTATCAAAATGATTGCACAAATTCTCTCTATCAAGTTAGATGACGTGATTGCTGTTGGTGACGGCAGTAACGATTCTTTAATGTTAGAGAAGACGGGACTGGGAATCGGCTATATGGCTAAACCAGTTGCTGCCGACGTTGCTGACGGAAATGTGCACTCCAAGAGCTTGCTGGACATTTTATTTGCATTAGCACTGCCACGGGAACGTATAGAGTTTTTGCTCGAACAAAAAATCACAAAAAATCTTTAATTCAAAAAAATCACGTGTGAATAGTTGTGTAAGACCTATGAAGAAAAATCAAAATCGACTTGCTGTCATTGACTATAATCGCTGTGAACCTTCTTCTTGCGGCAGTTTAGTCCCAGCATGTATTAAAAACTGTCCAATCTATCCAAAAAAACCTTCTGTCATTAAGATATGGAAAAAAATCGGAAAACCAATCATTAATATGGACGTATGCATTGATTGCGGAATTTGTGCGAATGTATGCTACAATTTGGGATTTCAAGCCATTAAATTTGTCAATCTTCCCAATCCCGAAGGCGCGGGAATACCACTAATTCATTCTTATGGTGAAAACTCTTATCGTCTGTTTGGGCTCCCGTACGTCCAAAAAGGCAGTGTTATTGGTTTATTAGGCCAAAACGGAATCGGAAAATCTACGCTGTTAAATATTCTGGCTGGTGATTTGCGTCCTAATGGTGGTGATTCTGAAGCGCCCGTTCCAATCGAGACGGTAATAGAACAAATTTCGAATTCTTCCGCTCGTGAACATTTAACAAAGGTTATTGAAGGAAAAATAACCGTTTCTTATAAACGACAAGTCTTAAAAGATCTTCAAACGGAGAAAAGAACTGTTAAAGAAATTTTAAAAGATAATCAAGAGCGTGTGTCGGTTAGTGACGCCGTGGAACAATTTTCTCTGCAAAATTTGTTAGAACGACAGCCTAGGCAATTAAGTGGCGGGGAACTGCAGCGAACTGCCTTAGCCTTATCTTATCTAAGGGATGCTGAGGTTTATTTAGTTGATGAACCATGCACGTATCTTGACATCAAACAACGCCTTCTTTTAAATGATGTATTTCAAGAATTGGCCCAAGAAAACCGTGCAGTTTTAGTGGCGGAACACGATACCGCAGTTCTCGACTTTTTTTCCGATTTTGTTCATATTATTTATGGAGAACCACATGCATATGGTATTGTCTCTAAAGTAGCATACACAACTAAAAAGGGAATAAATAATTTTCTTAAAGGTGAATTAGCAGATGAAAACGTTCGTTTCCGTTCAAAACGAATTACCTTTACACGCCAAGTGAAAGATCGGGAATGGAATTCAGTGCCATATTTTGACTATCCCGAGGTAAAAGTACGACGAAAAGGCTTTGAATTAACAGTGCTTGGCGGACGATTTTATAAAAGAGCTGTAGTTGCGATTATGGGTGAAAATGGTCTCGGAAAAACTACATTTGCCAATTATTTGTTCAAAAAGAAAGTTATTCCCTCGCTCAGTTATAAACCGCAATTACTTCGCCGAGACTTTGATGGAACAGTAGAAAAATTTTTGGCAGCATATTCTCATCGCTATCCTCGTGAAAAGAACTTTAAACATTACCTTCTCAAACCATTGGGCATTGTTCATCTTTTAGATCGGACATTAGAGGAACTAAGCGGTGGCGAACTTCAACGCGTGTATATCGCCGGCTGTCTTGGTCGAAAAGCCGATGTGTATATAATTGATGAAGGATCGGCTTTTTTGGATGTAGAAGAGCGGCTTAAGATGACACGAGTAATCCGTCATCATGCCAGCAAAGAAAGCGCAGCAATAATAGCAATAGAACATGATATACAAATTGCAGATGCGATCAGTGATCAAATCATGGTTTTTGAAGGAGAACCGGGAAAACATGGATATAGTCGCGGTCCACTCCCAAAACGTGATGGCATGAATCACTTTTTAAAACTGTTGGGGATCACATTTCGAAGAGATCCAGAAACTGGTCGTGCTCGTATCAATAAACCACACAGTCGTTTAGATCGAGAACAACGAGAGATTGGTGAATACTTTTTTACACATTCTAA
Organism: Candidatus Heimdallarchaeota archaeon; assembly: GCA_015520535.1. Classification (GTDB taxonomy): domain Archaea; phylum Asgardarchaeota; class Heimdallarchaeia; order Hodarchaeales; family S146-22; genus S146-22. The sequence goes on along the minus strand of WAPZ01000008.1, from coordinate 2,749 downwards.
AAATTAGTAAGAATAGCGGTTAATGATGGCAATCTTAGGTCAAATTGTCTAGTAGCATTTCATTTCATCTTATTCAAAGAACAGTATTATTCATGCTTTTTGTGATTCTTTTTGAGTTCTCCAAACACCAGATTTAAAAATATTGAAACAAATGTACAATTAAGTCTGGTGGTGGGATTGAATATGAGCAATGCCCTTTATGATTTACTGTTTGACTCTGTCAAACGATCTAACATGAGTATACGTGAAGGTGCTCTGTTAGGTTTGGCATTTCTGAGTGTTGGTGCCGATAAAAAAACTACCAAAGAAATTACTAAAATCATTGAAAAAAATCTCAATCATAATGACATTAAAGTGGCAAAGACCGCGGTTTTTGCGTTATTTTTAACCGCATTATCGTCTAAATCCCCACAATCGTATGTCAAGAAATTTGAAAAATATCTAAAGAGTAACATTCAGTCAGTAAGAGTGACAGCCATTTATTGTGCGGTCACATTAAAAATTATGACTGAATCGAAGTGGAAAAAAGTTGAATCGTTTATAACCAATCTTTTTAACTCAAACCGCGATGAATTTATGAAATATGGCACTATCGGCTTAGCTATCGGAGTGCTGCTCTCAGATCAGCACAAAGAAGAAGTCTACCAATGGATTGTGAACGTCTTAGGAAAACGACGCTGGAGTTCTGATAAAGTTGAAAAAGCACTTTATTCCTTGGGCTTGATCTATTTAAAACATGTTGAGGCAGCTAAGCAATCAATGAGTCTTCTTGGTCCCTATTTTTCAAAAAGTATGCCATTAAGAGTAAAAAATGCCGCTTCAATGGCATATACCATGAGTGTTTTGGCTAACCCAACAACCAATAATGTCACTGAACTACTACAAGTCATTCAACGTTTTCCTACATTCGTTGACACCTTGGGCTTTGCTTTTCTGACTCTGACTACGTATTTAGAGGCCAAAAATCCAAAGGACTTTGCAACACAATTAATAGATTCTATATCCGCAATCCATGACAAAAGTACTCATCTGGTTGATGGCGTGAAAACCGCATTAACAAGTAGTAAAGACAAGGTTTCCCTTATATTAACGTTTTTAGCTTCAAATCACATCGAAATGAAGTTTTCTGCCTTATTTAACAGTTATGTAATTGAAATTGACTCATTAAAAAATCAAGCGGCGCTTACAAAACAAGTACTGGAAAAAACGTTGCAATCTGAAAATGCCGAAGTGCGATTATTTTCATTGTATCGAATTCTTTCAATGGTCGTACGTGGAGTAAAACAGGAATTATGGATTCAATCATCCATAGAAGGATTAATTTTAGATCCACGAGGGACTGTACGTCAAAATGCAGCCATTCTCTATCTTTTGGCATCAAAACAAGAGGGTATCCATGCTCTCCAATCAAAAATTCAAAATCTGTTAGGCCGTCATAACGATGATATTACCAAAGGCGCATTAACCGCAGCTGGTATGTGTGCTAATGAAAACTTATTTACTGAAAATGCACCACATATAGCTTTTCAAAGTGATGAAATGGTTTTTGGTCTTTTAGAAAGTTATTGGGGCGATTTTTTCCTTGCCTTTCTGCAATTTGCCATCGCTCATTTGCATGGAAAAAAGTAAAAACCGCATTAAAGCGTCACTAACGGCAACATGTTTGTCCCATTCTTAATTTCTTTTTCCTTCTTGAAATAAGGAACTATTTTTGGATATTTTGGTGCCGTCTTTCTTATTAACGAAAATTCCACTTTATAAAGATGTTCAAAGCGGGTTTCTGGTTTTCTCTTCGTGGTTCTGAATCTTTGTATAATAGCAAGCAGAAGATTAAGGCGATTGTTTTCGATCCATACTCGTTTAATTTTGGTAGTTACATCCATATACACTGACGTTTTTTTTATTCTCCATTTAGGAACTAGTATTTTTGAATTAAACGCGATATTTCCCTTATTTAAGGCAATATTTGGTGTAAGCCCTTCATTCTTCCAATCGAATAGAGCATAAAAGAGTCGTTTATGATATAAATAATCATACGGGAGAGTCCCACTAATTCTTGGTCTTTTTGATGGTGTGACTAAATAAAAATAATTTGAGTGAATTTCTTCCCGTTGTGGTGGTGAATAAAATCTTATGAATACTTCGAGGATCTTTGAGATTAGCTTAATATTATATTCCATCACCTGCTGAATTTCTTGTAACATGCTGTTTTGTCGTTTGTTTAATGTGGAAACGATCTGAATCATCGTGTTTTTCCCTTTCATGCGTGAAATTTCGAGTTTTTTACGAAATTTTCTTAGCTGTTTGATTAAAGTCCATAATTCTTCCCAACTATCGGGATGACATTGGGCAAAGATGGAAAAGTCGTCATCTTTGGCATTGATCAGTCTTTCAAACGTAGTAAAAATTGTCATCGGATCCCATTTTTTTGATTTTCCCAATTTCAACTCTAAATAATGGTATACAATGTCCCAAAATAGAGAACTTTCGAAAGGATTATCAATTATAGCAAAATCGATCTTGTACGTTCGTGAAAACAACACGCGTTTATTTGTTTGATTAAGATCAGATGGGGTTATCTGTGGATACATTCGCTTGAGATGGAACGTTATGATTTTTCTTTGAAGATGGTTTTCAATCACGGCCTTTTGAACTGCAGTAGCACTCATTTTTTTTCACCTTCATCTAATCTCCCAAAAGTATAATCATTATTATTATAACAAGGGGGTTCATTAAAAAGTGCTTTTTC
>WAPZ01000007.1 GCA_015520535.1 Candidatus Heimdallarchaeota archaeon | reverse complement strand
CGTTATATATTTGCCAAATTTGTACTCCTTCTATTTTTGGTACTTTTCGTTCTTATAAATTTCAAATTTTTTGTGTAATTCTCTTTATTAGTCTTATATAATGTGAATTTCAATCTTAGAATATTCAATATGCAAATTATGTGTAGTTGTGTGTCTTTTAGCATGAAAGAAAATATATTAAAGGTGAATTCTGCGCTGCATGCGAGTGCGGCAGCTTGCGAGTTATAGTAATTCGATAATTCCAAGTAACGCATTAATTAATGAGGGCTGTTCCTCTTCAATCGTCTGTCTTAATATATTTAAGCTTCGTTGAAGAATACTTTGAACACGTGGGTTTTGTAAAAGGAGTTTTAGTTCTTTAGATGTGGGCTTTGTTTTGAGAAATAAGACTTGTGGTAGTTCTTGTGCGTAGTAATTCATCATCTGATATTTTTTTGTAAAGTATGTGCCGATAATGGCCAGAAAATAATTAAAAATGAGACAGCTTCCAAAGAGTTTAAGGTCTCTGAATTTTTTCTTAAGTTCTTTTCTTTTTCTAAGATATAAATAGACGCGATGATAAGTATGTTGCCCTTCTAAAAGTTTTTTAGCCTCGTCATATAAAAAGTTATTTGGAATTGCGCTGTCGAGGTCAATCAGAAAAGGTTGCTCTGTTCTCAGATCCCACAATAGGTTTTCATCGCATAAGTCATGATATGTAAAGCCTTCAGTCTGAAGGAGGTTAACAGTATAGATTAGAGTTTTCATTAATTTCATGACAAGTTCTTTATCAAGCGTTAATAATCCTTGTTGTAACAAATGAGAAATTTTAATCAGTTCTCTCCGTTCAAACACATATAAGTGTGCAGTCTTTACATTTTTAAGATAACTAGTTAGGCGAGGTGTTTTTTTTGTTAAAAAGAGAATTTCCGCACGCGACAGTTCTTTGTACGCTAATAATATAGGTGAATATTTATACAGATCAACGGTGAACGGATTTTCCATGAGTAACGTGGAGTATTTTATTAAAACATTATGTACAAATGGTTTTTTCATGAGAATTTTGATGAAAAAGTCTTCATGAAGTGCAAATAAGCTTTTCGATCCGAATAACAACTGCAATTGGGACAATGGTGGGATATCTATTTTTTCAATGAAAAAGTACCGTAGATTATTACTACCATTGTCTATTTGCTTTTTCGACGAACCCATTTTTACAAATTCTCCTTTAACTTCACCAGCAGCTCAATATAATATGAGTGTCAGTAGCGTTCGATCGTCATCGGTATTCCTACAATGCTTATCAATATCTTTCACGTCTGTAACATTGGATAAATCTTTCTTTGAAGCTACTCCATCTGTCATTAGAGCTATTTGTCTGACATTTTCTAATTGTATATAATTTGACTTACCCTTAATGATTTTAATTTGAAATAACTCGTTTTTAAGTTCCATGGGTGAAGATTTCCAACGACAAAAAAATCTACCTTTACTATCTCCGCCGTAAACTGTGCGCTTATTATCACAGATAGAAAGTGAGAGACAATCACCAGCTGAGTAAAGTATTCCACGTCGTGTTCTCAAATTAATTGCGAAACCAAGAAAACTGGCACTCCACTCTAACATATAATTGCCTGATGCATCTTGGGGAAGATCCATTCTTGCTAGTAAAGGGACGAACAATAACAATCTTTTAGCCACTAATTTTCGTGTTATAGAGTTCATCGACTCTGATAGAAAAAAATCATTTAAATCCATGAGGGAGTATTTCTTATTCAAATGGCACTCAATTGTTGAAACAAAGGCTTCACCTAAAAATTTGGCTAACGTTCTAGCACCAAAACTAAGCTCAACGGGTGTGTGCTCGTATTTTTTCTGTTCCGTTGTGACCTCTTTTTTCGTTAAATTTTGAATTAAAGGACCTGGTGCACCATCCGCTACCCATGCAATAATATGATCTTTTATCACCGAGGTGCCGGCGGCATCTTCTCCTAGTTCTGGAAAGTCTACCCTTCTAATTGACTTTCTTGCGCCAGGAACCGTAAGAATGGTTAATTGAAAGGATTTTATTCCGTTCATCGTTGCTATCATCTTTTTTGTTTTATTGTTTGTTGTGCTTTTTCTGTTTCTAGAATTACAAAGAAAATACATGATGGTTTATATAATATTAGGTTCTCTTAAAAAACATAAATGATTGAAATAAAGAATTCTTCTACTATTATAAATAGTGCAGATAATTTAAATCATTTTTTATTAGGGTTGCAGGTAACAATGGGTGAGGATAAAGGGGATTGACAGTTCCAAATAATAAATAATAAAAAAAAAGAAAATATGCACGGTATTTCATTGAATTGTGAAAAGTGTGGTCGTTACTCGCCAAAACGTGCTTCCTTTGCACATTGGGCGCAAAAGCCACTTGCTGCAGATGCCATGTGAAATAACTGGCGGATATAAGGATACATTTCTGGCGTAGTAATGTGAATTATTCCTTTAATTCCATGTCTTGGGCAAGTGCCGGCAATTTGGTAAAGGGATTCAAAGCCTTCATCTTCAACGGATCCAAAATACGCGCAAATAAGTCCATTAACGTTCGGTGCTCGTGGAATTAAAGTTGCATTCTCAAAATAATTTATGAATTCTCCAATGCTGTGTTTACCATCAGAGTAAACAAAGACACGGATGTTTGGAATTGAAAACACGTCATCTCCAATCGCAATGTCGTGATGCAGTGGTGCGAAATCATTGAATCCAAATTTACTTAAATCACCCTTGAGAGCACAGTCATAGATTTCACGTGCCAGTTTTAAAGCCTCGGTAATATTAGTTCCATCACCCTCGGTTTCTAACAAATTAAGCTGTTGTTTGTAAATCCACGCTGCCCAATCATGGGTATGATCAATCATCGACGCTTTCATGAATTTTAATATTTTTGCCTTAGCTGCAAATCCGATCACTGCAACATAGGCATTTTCGGCATTTGCTATGTTTGAAAGTTTTTTCATGGCAGTATCAAAGGCTTGTGCGATTAAATCAATTTTCTGCTGTGGTAGGTCTTTTTCTGGAAAGGCGGCCTCATTCATAGAACCGCTAAAGTCAAAAGCTAAAATACCTAGACCACATTGTCCTTTTGGAATCTGATAGGGCATTGGAGGTAAAATGTTCTCGGTATCAGTGACAGTTACGGAATCCACTGGTAGTACCAAACCACCACAACTGGAGCAAAACCCATTTGTTGTTTTCGGATAATTCTTACCACAATCTTGGCATTGCCAGTTTTTAACGGTCATGTTCTTTCCCACATTCTTATAAGATTTTTATTTGTGTCTTATTAGTATTTTAACTAATTGCTTCTTTGGCACATTGAGCACAAAACCCACTGGCAGCTGAGGCCATACGGAAAAGCTGTCTTACTAATGGGTACGCTTGTGGAACCGTGATATGAATTGTTCCTCGCACTTCATGCCGTGGACATGTCCCGGCTAAGTCTAGTAATGTTTTGTATCCCGGAAGTTCAGCGGGTCCAAAATACGCTGTTATAAGACCATTCACATTAGATTTTCCGCCAATAAGAGACACACCATCAAATGGGTTATAAAAATCACCATGATTATGATCTCCGTCAGAGTATAAGAACACTCTAACATTAGGAACACTAATTACGTTATCACCTACAGTAATATCGTGAAGTAAAGGTGCAAAGTCATCAATTCCATATTCAGAGAGATCACATGCTAAAGCTGCATCGTACAAGTCCTTTGCCTTGTCTAAGGCACCACTAATATTTGTTGTTCCTTTAAATCGCTCAAAATGATCGTAAATCCATTGCTTCCAGTCCTTTTCTGGATCAACCTGTGCAGCATTGAAGATGTCTAGTAGTTCCACATAGTTGTCAAATCCGATAACAGCGACATATGCTTTCTCTGCAAACGTAATATTAGTGATATTCTGCATAGCTGAATGAAAAGCGTTTGCTACAAGGTCAATTTTCCGCTGTGGCAGCTCTGGATCCGCAAAGGCAGGCTCTACCATTGATTCACTGAAGTCTAACACCAAGATTCCGAGTCCGCATTCGCCGTCCATCCGTGCAACTGGTGGGCTTGTGGACTCTTCATCAATAAGTGGTGCTTCTTTTTTAATTATTAGTCCACCACAATTGTTACAAAACCCATTTCTTGGATTTGGATAACTTTTACCACAATCTTGGCATCTCCAGTCAGCTTTAACCATCTCTATCACCTTATTTTTTTATTATTTGGGAAGCTTATCACTTATTTCGTCATCATTTATCATATTGTCTTTTATCAATTAATTTATTGCTGTTCATGATTTTAATTGTTTTTTTACGGAAGGAAGGATCCAAGTCCTAACTCATCTAGTACAGAATGTCCGTAAACAAATCGTCCACCGGCACCGGCAATCAAAATGGACAAAAAGGCGCTAATACTTAATGTAAATAGATAAAGTAATGGTGGGATGCGATAAGATAATGGATACGGATTGGGAGGATGACCGCCTTTTTTGGTTCCAAATAAAGACTTATGATGGACGATTCCGACATAGAGTTTAAGCATGAATGGGACTAAGAGTATGAAGAATAAATAG
>WAPZ01000006.1 GCA_015520535.1 Candidatus Heimdallarchaeota archaeon | reverse complement strand
TACAATACCTATGCAAGACATTTCAGCAAAACAATTCGCAGAATTATTAGAGAAGAATGTATTAATAGTTGTCGATTTTTGGGCTGAATGGTGCGCACCTTGTAAGATGATGGCAAAACAGCTTGAAGACCTGTCTAAAAAATATAACAATAAAGTGATTTTTGTGAGCATAAATGTGGATAAAGAAAAACAATTAGCGGATGATTTAAATATAATGTCCATACCAACCGTATTTTTGATTAAACAAGGTTATGTCTTAAGAGAATTTGTAGGTTTAGTTCCAAAGCAAGTAATAGATGAAGCTATAGCATCTTTTCTGAATTCAAATGTCTCTTAACTTATCATATAATCATCGAATCACTATAGATTATTCCTTTTTAACAAAATATAGTTCTTTGTCATCGAATACCTTTTTGACGAACCATGTGCCTTTCTTGTGCGCCTCATCCTTCGAGTTACAGAAGATTCTCAAGCAATACTTCTTGTTTTCGAAAGAGCTATACCTGATTCTCCACTTAAACGTATCGTCCTTTGCTGTAATATCTTCGCATACTTGTTTTATTTTTTCCTTTAGTGCTTCTGCTTCTTGTTCGTTGTTTACATCACCGAAATTTATATAAACAACCCATTTTTCCTTCCTATATTTTTCCAGAGCTTTGCTCAATTTTTCAGCCATTTCAACCACCAACGAGTCATCATAATCCTCAATCAATTTTTCTATGTCAACACCAAGTATTTCTTCTATATTAAACTCAATTTCATTCTCATTAAACAACAAATCGAAATTTTTTTCTTCGCCATTACTCATAAATAATTTAGATAAACTCAATTTTATTCGAACTATATCATCATCAAGCACACATCTATACAAAATATTGTCCAATAGAGTATGTCTTTGATGAATTTCTATGTGAAACCCTGAGCCAGATTTTGAAATGCTTGTCTTTATTTTTGCATTTGGAAAGAGTATTCTTGCCTTTATGTAGCTCTTTAATAATGCATAAGTGTTCCAGCCATCAATATCCACACCTATGAAGTCAAGCTCTCTATTCAAAGAGCGTAGTTTGTCTTGTTCTCGGTCTTCCACGAGTCCTTCTCGCAAACACACTCACCTCAAGCATACTATATATCTCACGTGGCGAAAATACTTGGTAATATGCTTTTTCATCAAATGTTCCATTTGCTATCGCTTTTGTTTGACCTTGGTCATAATCATATATTTCCAATCTTAATTTATTTTGCTTAATTCTGCCAACCAATTTACCAATTCTCCAATTATTCGGAGATGCAACTGTGTTATACTCAATCATAAATTCATAACCCGCATCCCTCAGAAACATAGACATGACTGTATCTCTTGTATAGTCCAGCACATCTACTTCAATTTTATTTTTCAGAACCTCAAGCTCTTTCTTTCTGACGTATGTTTCCGCATGTGCTTCTATATGCCTTGCTTTATTATTTTTTTCTTTTGTTGAAATAAAAGTATATACATAAGTTACTTCTCTCCACAAGCTGTCTTCCAACAGCTCTCTTGCCATTCTTATTAAATCAGAAATTTTCTTAAGAGCGGTTGGGAATTTTACCACACCTAACCTTATATTTTTATATCTCTTTGCTTTCGGAGCATCAAGATAATCAACTCTTGCATAAGAGAACCATTTTATTCTATTCACATATCGTTCTAAAACAATAACTCCAGCCCTCATTTCATCAAATTTTTTAATATATTCCTCATAGTTCTTTTCGAGAGTTTCTGGGTTTGTCGTCTCTATTTCATTCAATACAGACACAACCGAATTCCATAGTGCAACTATATTTCGAGAAACAAATCTGTAAACACTAAATCTTCTCCATACATCTATTCGTTCTTTTAACTCACGGGAAATAGCCATGATTATCTACCTTTCCCTTTCCTGCCCTTATATGCAGGACAACCTGCTCTAATACAATCGAGTGGAACGAAAATATGACCTTTAGGACATTTGTAAAAACCTCTCATAGCAAGGTTTATCGAGATTATTTCAGCCGACTTGCATGGTTTTTTGTCTTCCGCTTTTGACAATCTTCTGCTCATCACATCAACCCCTCACTCTAATCTTCGATAACATCAGCAAACCCTTACCACCTCAATTAAAGTTCAAAAACAGTTGGCTCATCGGCTTTATACCATTCAATCCACATTTCTGGTGCTTTTTTCATACTTTCAGTCTGCTTTTTCATCCTTATCACCCTCAAAATCTATCACTCTCAAAAAATGCTTGTTTGATGCGTTGTTTGATTTCTTCGACACACCAAACAATTGGTAGTGCTCTGTCGTTTTCCTCTATAATTCCTTCCTTTTTTCCTTGCTCTATGATGCTGTCCACATTCAAATCAATCGGTTTAGACATATCTACCACCTGACCATCCTCTCACGAGCAATATGAATCAGTCTAAGAAACTGCTCTCTTTCATCTTTGGTCAAGTATTTGCATATTTTTGTTATTGAAATTTTATCGTTGTCCATTCTTCATCAACTCCTCAAGCACAGCTACTTTACCTTCCAGCTCCCAATATAATTTCTCAAGATGTTTATTGTCATCATATTTTTTCAACAACAACCACACTTCCATCTTAAACTCTTTATAGTAATCAAGGAATTGCTCAATTTTATTTTTCAATTCATTTTCAGCATTATTATTTTGGTTTTTTGTCTTAAAATGTCTTTTGAATTTATAGAACAAATCGTATTTTTTTAAATATGAGTAAACACTTGAAAACGATATGCCGAACGTTTTGGATAGCTTCACTACTGCATCTTGCCTCGAAAGACCTTCTTCCAAACACTCATTAGCAACCTTGATAAATTCTTCTTTATTGAATTTCGTAGGTACGACATCATATTTTCTCCATCCGTGTTCTGTAAGCACTCTATCTATACTTCTTGGAGTCGAATCTAATTCTTTAGCCAATATTTGTGTTATTTCCATTCTTGTTTTCCCTTCCTTTGCTAACCTATTTGCTTCATTTATGACCCAATCAACTGTAAGCTCATCGAAAATTTTTTTACCCACTTAATCACCTTTTTTTCTTCTTTTTAATGGTTTTGTAATTTGGACCGACATACAGCTCGAGGTTTTCGCTCAATTCGACAATTATTTTGCGAGACCCTTTCTCCTCAACATACACCTTATAGACAAGAACTTCTGGAAGCTCATTCTTTCCAAGAGCATCCAAGACACATTTTTTCGGCACACTTATTACCTGCGAATAGAGAACTCCATTAATATTTTTTTTCAATCGCCACAGTTTCCATTTATCTTTTGGTATTATGCCAAATTTCTTCAGTCTTTGCCAAACGTAGCCTGGTGTATATCCACATATCTCTGCTATTCGTGTTGCACTTCTGTATTCATTCCATAAATCTATCAGAATATCTTTCGTTAGAAGACTCATACACGATTTATGTTTGTTCATATCAAAATACTCTTTATAGCCATTGAATTCAGTTCCGCATGTATCACAATAAATCTTCTTCTTCATAACACCACCTTATAATTCACTTAACTTGTTTACAATTTCCTTAATCAATTCTTTTTTTGCAATTTCGATATTCTCAATCTTTGATTTCACCTCTCTAATCATATCGATTTTTCCTTTTGCGAACTCCTCGACTCTATTGTCTGTGGTTACTTCCAACACTTGCTCTAATTCCCTTTCCCGTTCTTCCAACCATT
>WAPZ01000005.1 GCA_015520535.1 Candidatus Heimdallarchaeota archaeon | reverse complement strand
TGAGAGCTATTTTCATCTAAAATGCGATAATCTGACACCAGCTTTCTCCAAACTTTTGTAAAAGACCGCCCTTTACCGCAGGAGTTTCAACTGACCGGGCGGAACGCTTTCCATTAAAACAGGTAGTGGGCAAATTCATTGGAACCGGGAATTAAACGGCCGTTGTCGAATAAGCGCATAAAGTAAAAAAGCATATGTCGTTAGCAAAACAACACCTTGAATTGGAATTTTTATAAAAGACGTGTGGATCCAATTATCTGCGAGCAACTGCACCCCAAAAAACAACAAATTCATCAATGTTGAATATAGTAAAATTGACGTCACTTGTGATCGTCTCATCACAAAGAGTACCATAGGAATCAACAAAATCGGTAATGCGTATAAAATTGCCAATATAAGGCGGCTAACCGGGAAAATATAAACAACACTTCGCAACAAATTTTGAACAATACGACCCCACACTGGTATAGATACATTATTTACAACAGGGGTGTTCAACGCAATTTGCCATGTCTCCGTCAATACCGCAAACCACATCACAATCACCGCCCACGAAAAAACAAGGCATATTCCTGCAACCGATCTGTAAAAGGCATTATCTTTTCCCTTATTGTTCTGGATCAAGACCAGCAGCGTAACGATTGAAACGATTATGATTACTAAAAACATATTTATCTCCTAAGCCAATCTCAATACGACAAAGAGGAGTCGCAACCGTCCTACCGAAGCCAGTTACGACATCCTTCTTAACGGATAGATAATTTGGGCATGATCTTCGTTTCGTCCTACACTTTTTAGCCCACATGAAGACCATCCCCGATAATTTACATAGTTAAAATGGTGTCGCCATTGTCATGAATTGTTACGGCCGCCATTTTGTCGCGCTGCGTAGTGCGTTTCCTGTAGTATTGCAGCCAAATGGCCACCACCATGTAACTGTGATCTTGCCATATTGGATAATGTTAAAATTACCAGACCAATCTCCTCTTAATTGTGGGGTTTTATCCAAAACGCATTGGGCAGCGCTCGTGTTAGCGGATACCCGGCCATAGTAGGGTATACTTCCCATATAGTAGCGAACCCAAATGTCACAATCGTTTTGGTCTGATGCCTTTCCTTCATACCATGACGATCCTGTATTTCCGGAAAAGACACTAGACTTCGAGGGCCAATTGTCAATAGTATTGGTGGTCGAACATCCAGATGTTAATGTGCGATTTGGATCGAGATCAACCGATTGCTCATTGCCAATGTCAAAATATTCCAGATAGCTATCAATAGTCTTTTGGGATGGGTTGAACAACTCCGCATCTGTATCTTCTATGAAAGGAATAATTTTGGTACGATATTCCAAATATTTTGCAGTAAAAAACTCATCTCCATAACCCTCGATTATTGCGTTTAGGATGGTTTGGAGTTCCGTTATATATGCCTGTTCTTGCTCACTTAATCCCTCCAAATTTCCATCTCCCTTTTCTGTGGCAAAAACATTCGCTGTTACAATTTCGACCAATCTTCCTTCCTCAGAAACTGTCATGCCTTTTGTCTGCTCAGTATATGGTGAAGAAGGCGGGAATATAGTAGTCTGCACTTGATTGATAGCCTCAACAGAGTCTAAGAAATAGTGAAGATCATCTCCACGTAAGTTTGCAATCATCTTCATTTTGGGATCACGGGTTATATCGTATTCCGCAGGCGTTTCCTCAAATTTATAGCGCACGGCAAGCATCCAAGCATCATATACTGTGTTAAACACCTCCTCACTCTGGATATTTCCCGACTCTACTTGTAATGCTTGGACATAAACAACCGACACTCCTAACATCATGCTGACCAGCAGAAAAAAATTAGTTTGCTTTTATATGCAAACATGAAAATCTGTTTTTTCATTTTACTCTAGTTTCCGCTAAAGATATTGACATAAATCAAGGGTTAATCACGCCAACATGAGAAAATGTTAGCTTTGCACTTTAACAATGTGACAAAATGACCTGTTTTTAGGTCAAAACTGTTTCAATATTCTGTTTTTGACGCCGATGACCC
>WAPZ01000004.1 GCA_015520535.1 Candidatus Heimdallarchaeota archaeon | reverse complement strand
TGAATGTCGAAATTAAGAGCATCCAAGAGGACATTGCCGTAAATTCATTAGCTGTAGATCAAGAAGCTATTTATTTAGGACTTTCCGATGGAACGGTGTGTATTTTAGATCGTAGTTCGTCAAAATTGAAGGAAGTGAGACATTTACTTGGGCATCTAGATGAAGTGTGGGCAGTGGTGGCAGATGGAAAACTACTTTATACCGCCTCCGAAGATACGACCGTTCGGGTGTGGGACATAGAAAAAGGTGAATTGGTGGATATTTTAGATGAACATAATGCGTCAGTAAATACAATAATAGTAGATGACCGGGCGATTTATTCGGGCGATAATGAAGGAATTATAAAAATTTGGGATAAAGAACACCAAAACGAAATAGCAACGCTAAGTGATAGTGCTAATGCCATCACTTTTGTTTTTAATGATAAGGAAAAGTTGTATGCGGTGGCAAAATCTCGAAAAATAGTTTATGTCGTAAACAAAGATTCATGGAACATAGAACATGTCCTAGCAGACATAATGGTGCCTATCCGTGACCTGCAATTCGACGCCGAAAGAATATATCTCATTTTAGAGGATGGTACGATTCAAATTTGGGATAAACACGGATATCGCTTTATTACTGCAATCGAACACCCGGATATGATGGTAACAGCGGTTATGGTTGCCAATACCAGCATTTATATTGGATTATATGACGGTATGCTTCAAATTTGGGATACACAAACGTTTTCGATGCGTGACACACTTCAGCCACAGCAAATGGCAATCACAGCTCTCCATACGGATGGAACATATTTGTATGTCGGATATGAAGACGGAAGTCTAGTTATGCTGGACCTTGCAACCAAGAAAACGCTCAAAAGAATGAAAAGTCACATGTCTGCGATTATTTTTCTCTTTTCAGACGACAGATTTCTTTATAGTCTTTCATTGGATTCATATTTGAACATTTGGGATAAAACCTCAGAAAATTTCACACTCAAGTCCTCCATCATCTGTGATGATAAGCCCATTCTTGCGGCATTTATGGATGACGAATTTATTTATACAGCGTCGGCAGATAACACGCTAAAAGTGTGGGATAAATTACTTCATGATTTAGTTTTGCAGTATGATACCTTTGATAGTGGGATCTTATCCATAACTGGCGATTCAAAGCGTATTTATACCACACAAAATGATAACACCATTAAAATCTGGAAAACGCCCCATTGTCGTTTAAAAGAGGTGTTATGGTTTAAAAATAAAACCGTTGAGGTTTTTGAGTTTTCTGAGGTTGAAAGCCAAGTGTTGTATAAGTTGTGGCGTGAAGAAGTTGTAGAATTACGAAATAACTTTTTAATTTTATATTTACAGACGTTACAAGAGAAATTGAAGGAAAACAAGATTGAACTATCTGAAGAGGAAAAGCAAGCACTGTTTCGACTGATTTGTGCACCAGAAAACTTAAAGAAAGGGCTTATCTTTGGTGCTGAACAAAATGACAAGCATTGGTATTATAGTTGGATAACACATGAAGGATTGAAAAAAATAAGTGACTCTGATGCGAAAATTGCGGAAAAATACCGTACATTTTTGCAAAGAAGATGCTATGCTCTTAAAGAGGCATTACAATTGAAAGAGAAGACATTTGAAGAGATTATTGGGCAATATGAGCAAAAAAAACTAAAAGATTTGCTTTAATTTGACAATCGTGCGACTTAGGAAAATGAAAGACCACGTACACCACGCTATCTCATGAATGACTCACACTTACGCCACGTTCATCAATCAAAAATTCTAAAATCTGTGCACCATTTTTAGCCAATTCGGCAATTAATTCCTTTTTGTGTTCTGGTGGACCTAAAAATACCATTGATCCGCCACCACCCGCTCCACACACTTTCCATGCATTAAAATGATGGTTCTGTGCAATATGAATCAAATTTTTCATTTTTGTAGTTTCGACAAAGGGGCTGAGTTTCTTTCTCCACGCATATTCTTGAACTAATAGGTCTTCAATGGCTTGAAAATCGGCGTTGAGTATGCTGGATCGCATTTGAAGGGCAATATGTTTTATTTCTTCTAGCGCACGGATGGTTTGTGAGTGTTGTTCAATTCGTGCCTTTATGATGTCCCAGTTTGGCGTGCCACTTTGATGAGACTCTCCAATGAAGCATAAGATGACGGAATCTTGAAGATATTTCTTTAGAGAAGGGCTGATTGTAAGTTGTTCTATTTTTTCGCCTTCTCTAGTGAACCAAATGGCATTAAGTCCGCCATATAATGCGGCATAATAATCTTGTCTGCCAGTGGGGACTTGTAATAGATAGGTCTCAATTCCTTGGGCAATGGTTAGGAGTTTTTCAGGTGGCAATTTCAACTCGAGAAGCTGATTAAATGCGGCAACCAAGCTCACAAGCAAAGAGCTAGAAGCACCAAGACCACTTCCTTTAGGGACCTCAGAAGCCACGGTGACTGTGATTCCCATTGGGGGATTAAAATGGCGAATCGTTTCAGAGACTAACGAAAGATCGTGATTATTATGAAGTTCTTTGAGAGAGGCAAACGTAATGGTTTTATTAAGGTCTTTAGAGCAAATTACAATCTGGTTATCATCACGCGTTTCAATCATGGCTCGTGTGCGTTTTGTGAGGGCAAGATTAAGTGTAAGACCAAATTCATGAAGAAAATAGAGCGGAAAAATATCTAAAGTGCCACCTGCAAGGTCAATTCGTGTTGGTGCGGAACATTCGACTTTCATTAAACCACTCTCATCTTACATAACCACATTTATCCAGTAAATTCTTGAAATTCCACCACTAAAATCTTCCGCCTTAAGAGCAACACATAAAAGAAGACAAAAGTACAGAATTAATTGCTTATGGAAAAAAAGTGATGTGAGAAGAGTGACAAAGCCAGTAACCGCAGTGTTAATCGGGGCTGGAGATCGAGGACTCCATGTATATGGAAAATATGCACAAAAGTTTCCAGATGAGCTTAAAATAGTTGCAGTAGCAGAACCCATTGCAATACGGCGTGAAAAATGCCGCAAATGGCACCGAATAACGGAATCACACGCCTTTGCAAGCTGGGAAGACCTATTTCAATTAGGAAAAATTGCGGATGTAGCGATAATTACCACCCCCGATCAACTTCACATGCAACCAACAGTTCAAGCCCTTGAACTCGGGTATGATGTGCTTTTAGAAAAGCCCATGGCAACCACGATTGAAGATTGTAAAACATTAGTGCAAAAAGCCGAAGAAACGGAAAAAATCTTGCAAATTTGCCATGTATTACGCTATACACAGTTTTATTCCACAATTTATTCACTAATTAGGAAAGGAAAAATTGGGGACATTGTTAATATTTCAATGCGCGAAAATGTATCTTATTACCATTATGCGCATTCCTATATCCGTGGCAACTGGCATAACCGGGAAACATCATCACCAATGATTTTAGCAAAATGTTGTCATGATTTGGACTTATTATATTGGTTTGTCGGAGCAAAAGCTGAAAAAATCAGCTCGTTTGGTGCTCTTACGTTTTTTGGTCCAGAAAATGCACCGGAAGACGCGCCCGAATATTGCTTAGATGGCTGCCCACATGAAAAGACATGCCTCTTTTATGCGCCCCGTATCTATGTTGATATTGTGCCACTTCTTCGAATCGCCCAAAAAGGCGGTTCGTTTATGGAACGTATTATTTCCTCGTTAGTCCTCAAATACCCAGCCTTAAAAAAGATACCACCATTCAGTAAAGCTAAAGCCTATTCGGGCTGGCCAATTCATGTGATAACGGAGGATACCAGCATTGAAGGCCGAATAAAGGCGCTGAAAACTGGTCCCTATGGAAAGTGCGTCTATAAAGTCGAGGATCATAATGTAGTGGATCATCAAACGGTAAATATTTTCTTTGAAAATGAAGTGACCGCAACATTAACGATGCATGGACATTCGCACGAAGAAGGAAGAAGTATCAGAATTGATGGAACAAAAGGAACGATAACGGGGAGATTTCTGGCGTCGGGAACCAAATTAGTGTTATACGAATCGCTTTCTGGAAAAAAAGAAGTTGTTTTGAAAACTAACATGTTGGACGCCCATGGCGGTGGCGATTTTGCGTTAATGAAAGCCTTTATAAAAAACGTGAGAGAACAAAGTAAAAATGGCACAATGACCAGCGCAAAAGAAGCATTAGAATCACATTTGATGGCTTTTGCTGCCGATATTTCACGATTAGAAGAAAAAACTGTAAATTTAAATGAATTAAGATAAAATCAATCATTTACTTGAAACTAAACACTAAAAAAATGCCTACCATAGATATGGTAGATAGCATCACGTAAGTAAATATGCCCATTCCGTGTCACACTAGGAAAGCACACGGCAATCACCGACAACACAAATGTAACAGCTTTTTAGGTTCAAGTTACCTGCATCAACCTAAGCCTCTTTTGCCTAATTCCGGTACTATTCGCCGATGTACTATTCCATAATTTTTTTTGCATCATTGTCCCTTTTTGCAGTTTTTGACCATTCACACATGATGAGGCTTCTTTAGAAGGTTACTCAACTCAAGAAGAAAAGATAAAGAAATGTGTGCATTATAGCACGTTTTCTTTTCCAACACATTTTAATTGGGTATAAGGTTAAAAATGTGACTTTTGAGGAATAATATGAGGAAGATTTAAGGTGGTTGTCAATGTACGCAGTGCACAAGGATAGTTTTGGTGTGACAGAGGCAGTGTTAGCCTATCATCTCCACAAAGAGTTAGAGCATCTTAAGCAAGCGCTTCTTGATACCCAATGGTATCCGAAGGAGTTTCAGGGCTATGTACAGGATCACACAGCGTGGGACGTCGTTATAGATCCCGCAACGGCTCCCTTGATGGAAGTACATGTGCGTATCTCCCTTGATGGGCGACTGCGTTCGTATCACCCGGATCTGCTGTTACATCAGGTAAAGCAAGACATACGGATCGCCGTGGAAATTGAAACCACATGTTCTCTTCAAACGCTCATTCAGGTTTCGTTATATGATGCAATGAGCCGATATGCGTTGCGATCAACACTGGCAGCGGTTTCATCAGTCTCATCGTATTTTGTGGCGGTAAAGCCGTTTGTAGTTGCCTTCAAAACACCACCACACATTGCAGAAGTGTTATTTCACGATCATATCCGGCTAGTTGATCTTTTAGATGCCACATCAGAACATTTTTTGGCTTTTCCCCCAAAATCCCCCATCGGCATCTTGCAAGAATTAATTACTCACGAAAATCAAACCTTATTGGAGGTTATGGCAACCACGGAAGAATATTCTTCCTTGAACAAGATTTTTATATTCCAAAATCTACTCTTACATGGAAGTGATAGTATGAGTTCTGCAATTAAAGAATTGGAACGAAAAGGAAAACTGAATCTGGAAACCTTAGAACAAGAGGCTACCAAAGAGCTTCCCCCAAAATATATCCGCTATTTCACGCCGGAGCAGTTGCGCGGCTTGACACCGGAACAGTTGCGCGGCTTGACACCGGAGCAACTGCGTGGCTTGAGACCGGAGCAACTGCGTGGCTTGACGCCGGAACAGTTGCGCGGCTTGACACCGGAGCAACTGCGTGGCTTGAGACCGGAGCAACTGCGTGGCTTGACGCCGGAACAGTTGCGTGGCTTGACACCAGAACAACAAGCCGTTATTTTGCAACAATTGGCGAGTGATCCCGAGAAGCTTAAAAAAGTCATTAAACAGCTGCCACGTGAAGCGTTTCGTCGCATCAAGGAGTTTATGGACAAGATAGAAGCTGAACTTCAAGAATAGCTTAGCATTTAGTATTATATGTTTTTTTTTATTATTACAGCGGCTGTGGCGGTGTTACAGCATAAAACGACATCACCTAAAGGTTTTTTGAGTTGGATTAATTTTGGGTTGTTCTGTTCGTTGGCAATTTTTTAGCAATTTGTTTTATTTTTTCATGAAACATGGTGGTTTCGCTTATCGGTGTGCGTTTTTCCAGCTAAGATATGCAGTTTCTTTATCAAATGGTATTCGTATTAATTCTTCTTTGTAGTATTCATATTCTTGGGACATGGTGTTCATTCCATCGCTTGCTTTCAGGTTCAATTTTGTCGAAGGTGTTCAACTGTAGATATGTTTCCCCCTATAAGGACAGTTTTATACCCATCCGCTTATAAAAGGGTCAATGACATTAACACTGTATAGGAAATCGCTTTGGGGAATTGTATTGTCTAAAAAATTCATATGTAGACGTCGAAGACGCGGTGTACGCCACCATGTTCCTTGTCTTATGAGTCACATCAATTTTTTACGGATTTTTTTGTAAGGACAGGCTGAGTTACAGTGGCAAAAGATGCTCTCAAAAAACCCAAAAGTAGTATATCACGGGAAGATACGAAATATTTGTTGTGTATCCAAGGCTTTTCACATATATTGGGGATGAAAAAGCCCAATGCCAAAAGGTATCCTTTTTTAAGGTGTAATTTAAGAATTATAATGGAGATAAAATGAAAAACTGGATGAAAGAACTCGCCTATCATTATCATTCCATGCGAAAAAATTATCCAAATGATAAATTATTAATTATGTTTGACATAGACGGCACCATCATTGATATGCGCTACATGATTTTATATGTGCTCCAAGCATATGACCGAAAACATGGAACACATTACTTTACGCACCTAAAACACACAGACATTCGTTTTCATGAGAATAAAATCGACCGTCTTCTCAGTCGACTCAATATCCCATTAGTAGAACGAAAGAAGATTTTAGAATGGTATTTACAGAAGCGGTGGACACCCAATATTATTTTAAAAGCCCATCGTCCCTATCCAAATGTGTTGGCAGTCATACGATGGTTTCAAATTCAGCCAAACACCGATGTCGGACTCAATACGGGACGACCAAAAGCGTTGTTTGATGCTACATTACAATCACTGAACGAATTAGCCGAAGAATACCGTGTTCATTTTAACCCCGAACTTCTTTACATGAATCAAAGCGATTGGGAATTCAATATTCCTTATTCCAAAGCACAAGGGGTAAAATACTTTCAAGACCTAGGCTATCGTGTATTTGCCGCAGTTGACAATGAACCCGCTAATTTGAAGGCAATTCACAAAATTGATACTACAAAAGAGATTATGCTCCTCCATGCAGACACCCTATTCGAATCAAGTAGAAAAATTGCACCTAAAACCGTCATTAGCGGAAAAAATTATGATATCACCGAACTAATCAAAGAAAAAGAGTTGCCACCCCACATCCAATTTGTCTGGCACGGAATTAACGACGAAGCCAATCTACGACAATTCTTAGCGTCCAACATACAATGGGCGGAAATTGACGTTCGCCGCGATCCTTTCACTGAAGATATCATTGTCAGACATGATGATTTTTACCACACACCACTCCAAGACGATGAAGACATTTTAACACTAGAAGAGGTCGTAAATACACTTTTAGAACATAACCGCTCCATAAAATTTGATCTTAAGGATGGAAAAGTCCTCATAAAAGATATATTGGAGCTTGTCGATCAATACTCACTAGACGACCAAAAAATCTGGTTTAATAGCAACGTAGAACTGTTGGAAGAAGAAGGATTTAAAGCCTTAGCCGAAAAACATCCCCATGCTATTTTACAGTGCCCAATCGATTTTTTAACTCCTTTGATCATCAGTATGCCAAAAAAAGCCAAAGAAATTCTAGACACTTTTGCTTCATGGGGAATCAATCGCTTATCTATCAGCTGGAAAACCCCATACAAAGCCAAAATTCTCACGACATTGGAACAATGGGGATTTCAAGTCAATATCTATAATGTTCCCAATCTAGAAGCTTTTCTCCAAGCAGTGCTTCTGAAACCACAATCCATTACTTCTGATTTTAATTTTCCCAAATGGCACTACTATGGACGCGGCTCCGGGCAAAACAAGAAAAAATATCTCTATCAAATGAAATTATCACCTTAATTCTTAAAAAAACACCGATTAATAGCCGAATTGCTAATAACCAACTAACCAACTAATGTTTCTTTACGCAAAAATGAAAAAAAGAAATTCAAGTAACAAATCAATAACATTATCATTTTGTTTGTTATCTTTTTGATGTATTGATTGTCTGCCAAAAAGAGTAGCGTTAGCGTAATCTAGGCGAGGATTCTTGAGCGTCAACGTCCCAAAACTAGACTCACTCACACTACAACTACGAGTTACGAGTTTTCGTCTTCAGGTTCGGCTTTTCCATCGCTAGTATCACCTAAATATTGGGAAATCTGATCTACCACGCGATCTGCAGCTTCCGCAGTATCTACTACCTCTTGATATTTTATAAAGACCTCTTCTTTTGCGGCTTCCCATACGCAATTGAACGCGTCTTCGGGATGCACGTTAAAACTTGTCTGAAGCAAAGCCATCAAAGACTGGAAGGTAAACGGTGGTAACATCCGTTTGCCTTTGATAAACTCTGCAAACCGACGATCTACTTCAGCCTTATTCATGGACCGCACCGCACCACTCCATGGACTTAACGATAACAGCGCACGCTTGAGTAACACCTTTTCTTGTGTTTTTAAGGTGGTACTTTCTTCCAGTTTCTTCGGATCAAGAGTAAACTTCTCCAATAAAATCAGTGGAATTTCGGTTCGTAACACCTTTCGAATCCGATTCTCAAGGGCTTCATCAGCAACCACAGCTTGTGAAATAAAAGGCTCGATTTCTCGCGCCACTTTTTCGTGAACACGTTTCTGTCGCTGTTGCCACCATTTCCCCAAAATATCACTGGCATACGTAATAATGAAAATCTTATACCCACGAGTAATAATGGCACTTAAGGTTTCATCTGAGGAATGTTGAATATCTAACACAATTTCTTCACGACGTTGCGATGCTTGAGCACCACCTCGTCCTAAACGAGAAACTGCTTCTTGCCGAATCGAAAACGTGGCACTCGTCATACCGGCTAATAAATCGGTATCTACCTCAAATTCTGGATGCATGGCAGACTTTTGAACAAACATACGAATGCCATCCGCATGCTGCACCACTATCATGTAAATCTTCTGAATATCATCGATTTTGCGCTTTGCACGTTTTAACCGCTGTGTTTCTCGCATCTTACGTTTTCGTACTTGTTGAACTGAAACAAACAATGAAATAAGGACTAAAACCGCAATAATCATTCCAGCAATCACATACACCGGATTAAAGGCACTGCTCGTAACGGGAACCACGGATACCTGGCTACCAATCGATACTGATAATTCAAACGGTTCACTCACGGCATCGCCACCTGCGGACACGGAAAGCGTTTGGATAGCACGGATCTTTTTCGTAAGATCCTTCGATAATTCATACACCGCAATACCTTGAGCATTTGTCAATACTGTTCCTTGTAACGTAGTAACCGTTCCATTGGTAAATTCTACTTTCAACTTAAAGGTCACGGGGATATCCGGTGCAGGATCACCCGGTGATAATGTTCCCGGACTGTCACCACCGTTCTCTTGGAACGGAACTAAGTGCCCATCGTAAAACCGAATCGTCAACCCATACTTTTGCATTTGATCGCCGTTTAACTGGCTTAAATAACCTTCATTGCCATTCACGCTTATCAAATCTGTGTTTTGTCGAATCAAATATAAACTGGCATTCATTGAGGCATTAGTAGCACCATTTGTCCCATTGGCATACGTAATGATAACTTTAATCACATACGTCGCTCCTTGCACCAGTGTCGGATCATATTGCACTTGAATGTCCAAATCAAAGCCTTTTACATAGACCAACGCCGTTAATGAACGGCTGACATAGCCATAGTGTGAAAATACCACGGTGAGATTATACCAGCCCTTCGCATATGCATGTTCAGGTAAAAAGTCCACCCACAGCAGTAACGTCCAGTTAGTGGCACCGATTGCAGACGGGATAACGACCAACAGTCCACGTGTTCCGTTCGTGAGCAACGTGCCGTTAATATACACTTGCCAGTCAGCATCCAGTATAACGGATTGATTGTCACTGACTTTCCACACCAACAGCATACCTAAGCGGTAACCTAACTTGCTGGTCGCATTCGTACCAACTGTAGCAGTAGAACTAGTCCCATTACTGCTCGGTATCAACCCTTGCGTATAAACTCCCGCAATTTCATCCGTAGGAAGCGATTTTACATGAATATACAGACGCAACGTCATATCTTCATAGAATGGTGACGTAAATACAATACTGACAGTGACGTCTTGGGCACTCACACCATGCACTTCAAAATAATGCACGGCAGTGTCAGCGGTCAAATTAATGAAGACAATCCACACACTATCATTGGACGCAATAGTCGGTTGTGTACTATTGGCTAAGATATTCAATGCCACATCATTCCATTGCACACCAATAACGGTACTTCTCTCATAATACACAGAAACCGTCGTATCGGTGACATTGGTGCCTACTACGGTAAAGGCGGTTGCCGTGGAACGTTTTTTACCTTCAATTTGTAAATTAAAAGTGACGTTTTTGAAGTAAGCACTATAATTTGCGGAATAGAGGGTAAAGGTTACTGTCCACGTCCCCACCGTGAGTGGCAC
>WAPZ01000003.1 GCA_015520535.1 Candidatus Heimdallarchaeota archaeon | reverse complement strand
GGGATCTGAGATCCTATATTTCGATGTAGACAATGGAATACTCATCGCAAAAGCGGAAAATAATTCATATAGACTCGTATTGGAGAACAGTTCCTTTAATTTCATTTATGATTCACAAGCTCCACAAATTAAAAATTCACCGCCGAAGATAATATATGTAGAAAAAAATGCGAGCAGAACTACAACAAATTTAACGTGGACATTCTCTGATGCCCATTTATTCAAAATTTTAATTTACATTAACGACATAAAAGTAAAAGAATTTATCCTAAACCAGCTTTATACGGAATATGAGTTTCAATATTCGGTGCCGTTGGTAAACGGTACTACCATTAAGCTGGTGGTTTTTGATCTTTATAACAATACATTAGAAAGTATACATGAAATTATTTTAACCGCACCACATGCCTCGGCATCAAAAGAGACTCTTTTAACATATTTAGGAGTCGCTCTACTGGCGACATTACCTATATTTGTTATTGGAACTATAATCGTCATTATTTCAAAAAAACAAAAAAAGAATTTTTTTAACTAATTTTTTGTCAAGAAAAAGCCTATGATTGGCAAAAAAATCTTATGTCGTCGCTTTTTCTTCTTTTTCTCGCGGTTCAGCCTCCGGTCCAATATGTATCCGTTGTGACTCCGTACGAATGAGTGCATAAAAGATAAAGCCAAAACCGATTACTAAAAAGAAAGAATCTAATGTAATGGCGATTATGATATCATCTTTAAAAAAGAAATTAGCAGTTAATCCCGCCAGGGCAGTTCCGATGGTCGTAACTCCAAATCCCAATGCAAACCATAGTGTTGATTTGTCAGCGGTGTGTCGGTATGCACGATAAGAACTATAGGTAATGGTACTTCCAAAGATCAAAATTAGAATTTTAAAAAAGCTTAGAAGTAAAAATAGAAGTTGTGCCTCAATTTCAGTAAGATGGGTCATTTTAATGCCTCAAACGATTTTTTTCGCATAGTGAATCTATTTACATACATTTTCTCTGAATATATTAACTAATGAAACACTCAACACATTTTTTTAAAAAACTTTAGTTTATTTATCCATGGATGCGATTTTTTTACCGCTGACTTTCGCTCATTTTTCATTATACCAGCGCATTCAAAACCATTTTTATCGTTAATTATAAAGTAGGAAAATCACACGCGTTGTATGAATGCATCAACAAATAATATTAAAAATGGACAAAATATTTGGTTATTTGAAAGACAAAATCAACATGCTGTGGCTTTAGAATGCAAACATATAAAAAACCCGCACACCAAATGATACGAATTATAGAAATAGTTGGAATGGCAAACGTAATTGTGGGTGCCGCACTTTCTTATTTATTCTTAGGACCTTTAATGTGGAATCAAGCCGCTGGCTATGGGTTTATTTTTTCTGCGGTAATAACTTCCGGTATCATGTTTTTTATTATCCTTCGACATCAAAAAGAACGTTCAGAAACTGCGGTAATAGAAAAAGACATGACAAAAAAAATTGAATCCGATGTCATTGAAGAGGAACGCGGAATTGAAGAGAGTCCGTACTTTAAAAGATTTACTACGTCAAGCTATAAGCCACATGCCAAAAAAATTGCGAGTTTAGGCGCTATTGACCCAAATAAAGCGATATATATTGTGTTATTTCACATTATAACTTATTTTTTAATTGGACTTGCCTTAATCGTTCTCCAATTATAAAAAAATGAGTAACGGTGGAAGAAAATCATGCCAAAAGAACAGAGTGTCGAAGAATATTTGAAACAAGCCACAATGATACGCCGACAGCCAACCTTAAAAGATCGTTTTAAGAGAATAGACTGGCGATGGCTCTTAGTAACTGCACTTTTAATTGTCATTGCCATTGCATTAATTCTCATTGGTAGTTCCATGGCAAATACATTTATAATCTTTATGGGATGGATCTTGCTGCTCGCAACTTTTTTGGCCCTTTTTGCCATCGCAGCATTAATTTCTGCAATTATCTCAATGGATGAAGAACTATACCGAAGTCCACGGAATGAGCCGTGGGAAGAATTTATAAAATCATATATAGAAGAAAAAACACAAAAAAATCCGCAACAAGACGTAACAAAGAAAAAAGAATAAGTCGGCTATGTAGGTATTTTATAGAATTGTATAGTCCGTTCATCCAAAAAGATCATGATAGAGGTCCAAAAAAAATTGTTGTGCACCATTAAAGACCTTAACATCACCGCCTTTCCATTCAGCAAGTGCGTCCTTGAATTCTTCTTCAAATTTAAGCATAAATTCTCGTAATAAATATCGTGACGTGTAATTGTCGGAATCAACAATTAATGTATAAAGAACGCGTTCTGAATTCAACGTAAGCAATGTCATATCTTGATATTGTATTCGTTGAAAACTATGGCGTTTTTGTGTCTCCGTTTGCAATACTTGTTCAAAAATTTGTTGAATTACACTTAAAATGCCGCCAAGAAGATCAACGTTTGCTTCTAAATCTTTATCAAGGAAAAAATCAAAGAGTGTTAATGAAGATCGAGCATCGACAACTAAAATTCCATATATGTGGGGTTTGGCCACATACACAATTTCTGGAAGGACTTTTAAACTTAAATCCTCTAAAATGTCGATAACAAGGTCGATTAAGGGATAATTAAGTCGTAACATCTTGTAAGCTTCGGTGTTGTTAACTATCTGATCGATTTCCTGGATAAGGCGTTCGAAAAATTCTAAAGATAATGGAGCTGGGAGATATTCTCTCAAAAAGTGATACAAATTCGATTTAGTAAGATCTAATGGATTTTGGTGGTGAAGGAGAATTATTTCGCACAATTTGAAGGATGCTGTTGAAATATAATCGCCAATGGCACGACTTTTTGAAATACCTAATTCAAGAACATTGAGAATTTCTTCAATCAACTCCTCTTGTCGGCTACTTTTATAAGACTTCAAGAGAGATTTGGCTAATGCTGCTATGCTACGAACACCAAGATGGGGAATTCGATTTTTTTCGCTATGAATAATGGCATTTTCATACTCTATTCGTGCATTACCATAATTAAAGTGAATTTCTTCCATAAGTCCTTTGAAAAAGAGCAATTCGGCTTGCACTTCGGGATATGGATTCCAATTTGCAAATTCACGGATATTTTCTATCCAGGTTGTAAGATTTGAATATTCATGTTTTCGTAATTTGACAAGTATATTAAAGCGAAGCAATTTAAATGGCCAATATTGGATTCGTTCAGCCGAATATTTTTCATTGAGGATCTTTACTAAGGCTTCAGCTTCATCAATTTTATTTTGTGCCAATCTTAAAGCAATTTCCACGTAAGTCGTAAATTCAATCGGACTAATAACGCCGCCAAAGAGCTCTTTCGCTTTTAACAGCATTTCCTCAGCATCTGAAAGCCGTCCTACTGTCACATATAAGTCAGCGAGATTAATGTATGCAATTGCTAACCCCCGTACTGAATCTAACATCTCCATTTGATGAAGAAACTGAGAACGAATTTTATCCGCCTCTATTGTTTTTCCTTGTTTTAAAAGTATATGTCCTTGTGTATTGAGAAGCCACGCCAATCCGTAACTATCTTGTAACTCCTCCGCAAGTAACCGTGCCTGATTGAGTATTTCTTGAGCTGCGTAAAGTTTCCCTAATTCAGCATACGCCCAACTTAGACAATTAAAAGCACGAATGAAGGCGGTTTTTTCGAAGTTAGTTTTTGTCATCGCCAAACGTTGAGCAATAAAATTAAATAATTGAACTGCTACTTTATATGCCCCAAATGACGTTAATATACAAACTTTTAGCATTAACCAGACGGCACGCCATTTATCATCTGGTGACAAAGATTCCATCTTTTCTTCTACAAAAATGATACGTTGCATTAAAACCTCAATAGTTTTAACATTTTCCGCTTGATAATCCAAGTATAGCCGCCATGCATCGATAAGCACATGTCTAGAACGCGTTTTTTGAAGTATATACCTAATTTTATTGTTGTCTGACAATACATAACTCATATAAAGTAGAAATAACGTTAGTTCTGGTATCTCTTCTGCATTAAACAATCTTTCAATTAATTGGTCCAAAACAACAGCTAAAGAAGAAGAGTTCTGTTCGATAGCTAATTCATAGACAGCCGCTAATGCCTCTATATATTCTAGCGCATCTATATAAGGTTTCCACGTAAAAAGAAGTAGCTTCAAGTCTTCCATTGCACACCAAACAGTAGTTTTTTATGTGAATATAATTGTGAATCCTTTAAAAAAATTTATGTTTTTAAATAAATGTGTAAATAATGAAAGAAATAGAACGACGCAATGTAGGAGTTTTAGAAATACCATACCTTTTATTTTGGATTGTTGTTGTTATTTCACTATTCGCACAAGCTATTTTCACGTTAGTCTTCTTTGCATTCTTCTTTGTTTTCTCAACCCTTACAAGTAAAACAACCATCGAATTTTCTAAATTTGTTGTGTTTGCTGAAAATCAAACTATAATAATCATTTTCACTTATTTACTCCTCTATTTCTTACTCGTTTACATTTTTCGGCGAAGATTTTTTGTTCAAACGGACGATTATCAAATAAAATACATATTGGGATTAAAAACTGTTTTTATCTCATTTATGC
>WAPZ01000002.1 GCA_015520535.1 Candidatus Heimdallarchaeota archaeon | reverse complement strand
CAATGAATTCGATGCTCAGATCACAAAAAGTATTGCGCTTTTCTCGAAATATCTTGCTTATAATCAGTTTAATTTCGCTAATTTTTGCTTCTTTAATTTATTGGAGTCGAATGAACGATATGAGTAAGCTTGCTTTAATAGCGCATAATGTTACACGCCACTTGGTCAAGAATTCGGAAAAAATCATATATGTTAATGAATGGGTTTATAATAACAAAGGTTTTGCTAAAAACCAACGATATTTCCTGCTACCTTTCTTGGGCCCCACTCCAATTGATGTGCTCGAATACGGGGGAGACTGCGCTGACAAGTCAAGATTGCTATCAGCTATGCTCAAGACGTTGGGAATTCCTTCTACATTAGTTATGCTATTTCCATGCGATAGATGTGAGGCCACTCACACAGTTGTTGAAGCCAAATATGAAAATGGGTGGATGGTGGTAGATCCAGTATACAATTTGTATTTTCCTGGATTAAAAGGTAGATTCATGGGAGTTAAAGAACTGTCAAAGGATCCTGCAATATTGAGAAGTCGTATTCGAGAGTTGCAAAGGATTAGAAAGATGCCTGATAAAATAAATTATTATGATTACAATGAAGATCATTATCTTTATGCAAAAACAATAAACTGGGATAAAAACTCGTTAACTCGATTGTTGTTCCAAATTATAAGGATTTTTATTAACGATCCTTATCGAATGCTACGACCGAATATTCTTGAGGATCCAAAATTGTTTTTATCAACCAGTTTTTTGGTAGTTTCCTTCTTTGCTGCGGCAATTGGATTTTTACTAACAAGATACATTTCTCGCTAGCATGAAAGATTGTGCAAGAAGGATTTACATCATGGAAGTTTTCAAGAATCACCTGGAAAAGTTGTTGGTTGCGCTCTTTGTTACATTTTTTATAGATGCAGCTTTTCCATTTCAGCTTGGTCGCATACATAAGGTAGGCCCGGGAAGAGCCTTGGAAAGGCCGAGTGACGCAGCAAAAATAGCTAACGATTTTGATACGATTGAAATTGACCCAGCTGCATACATTGACGATGTCGCGATCTGGAGACAGAATCACTTAACTATTAGGGGAGTTAATGGTCGCGCTCAGCTTTTCGCGAATAATGTCAATGCTGAAGGTAAAGGTATTTGGGTTGTCAAAGGAAACAATACGACAATCGAGAATATTGCATTCTTCAATGTGAGTGTGCCTGACCGCAATGGTGCTGGAATTCGTTTGGAAGGGCGCAATTTGGTTTTAAGAAATTGCTATTTTGAAAATAATGAAAATGGAATTTTGGCCGGTGATAACCCGGATTCTGAAATAATAATTGAACAATGTGAGTTTTATAACAACGGGTATGGCGATGGTTACACGCATAATATCTATATCGGTAGGATCAAAAAATTTGTTATGAAGTTTTGTTATGTACATGATGCAAGAATTGGACATAATGTAAAAAGCCGTGCCCAAGAGAACTACATTCTTTACAATCGCATTATGGATGAAGAGGAAGGAAGGTCAAGCTACCTATTGGACTTATCGAACGGAGGCTTTGCAATTATTCTGGGAAATTTGATGCAGCAAGGAAAACTAGCAGAAAACTCAACACTGATTTCCTACGGAGCTGAGGGTCTTAACTATACCCGAAATGAGCTTTATGTTGTGAATAATACTATAGTTAATGATAGGCAATATGGAAAATTTTTCTATATAAACGGCTCATCAGGTATAGTTTTGCTTCAAAATAACTTATTTGTAGGGAATGCGATTCTAAACATTGAAACTCCAAACTTAGTTCTTAAACGCAATATTTTGACTCAATCCCCAAATTTTGTGAATAAGTCAAAATATAATTATCGCCTCGCTCAAGGATCTCCCGCAATAGATGCAGGATCAGATTCTTCGTTGTCTGGGCCGATCAAACTTTTACCAGAATGGCAGTACGTTCATCCATTGAATTATGAGAGAAGAGTGAAAGTAGGTAAAATTGACGTCGGGGCATATGAATTTGTTCCTATCTCACGTATTGGGGGCCATCCTGGACAACCAAACAAAGTGTATGCTATTAGATCTTTTCCGAATCCATTCTCACAAAACGTGAGTTTACTATT
>WAPZ01000001.1 GCA_015520535.1 Candidatus Heimdallarchaeota archaeon | reverse complement strand
GCGTCAGATGTGTATAAGAGACAGATATTAAAAGAATTTTATACGAAAATCTCCCAAATGGTTGGATTATAGAAAGAATAACGGAGAATGAGGTCGTTATTAAACCATCAGGTCAATGCATTCCCTTTTTAATTCATATCGATATGTCATACCAGCAGACGAAACCGAAGCTTATGGTGGAATTGGGATGTTTACAATGCCACTCGTTACAAACACGTCGACCAGGAAACTATAAAATACGTTTTGAGCCCTGTATTGTGCCTGTTGAGAAAAATGATAGTGTATTTACGCAAAATCCGCTTTTTTTATACGAATATGCACTATTATTGGGAAAAATCTTTTTATTAATGGAATATGCAGACATTCTTTGTAAAAATCCGTCACCAAATTTTCAATCTGAGCATCCCATTGATTTTAATCTGAGAATGCAGTTTAAAGAACGCTTCAACAAATGTACTCACTTTAATTGGATTGGAACGGCTTAAAAAGGAGAAGAGAAAAAGAAAATTGCGAGAATTAATAAAATTGCTTTAAAATGGGATCGCCGTTTTTGAGTCCACCTTTTTGCTTTACTAAGGGTCCATGCTTCAATGCTGGCTCAAAGTCCTCATATGTTGGGCGATCAACTTGATAAAAAACTCCAATAGGTAGTTTGTCCCATTCCATAGCACGTGCCATTGCCTGAGAAAAATCACTTGGGTCATGATTGATGTCCTCGAGTTTGTAGACTTTTTCTCGGAAGAAATCATACGTTGCCACTTTCTGATAGGTAACACATGGTGATAAAACATCGATTAATGCAAAACCGCGATGTTTAATTGCTTTGACAATTAAGTCCTTTAGGTGCTTTGCGTCACCTGAGAACCCACGTGCAACGAAGGTAGCACCATTGGCTAAGGCTACAGCCAATGGATTAAAGGGACGTTCATGTACTGTATAGTCCGGTGCGGGAGTAGACTTTGTAGCTGTTCCTTCCATGGTCGTTGGTGATGCTTGACCAGTGGTTAGTCCATAAATTTCGTTATTCATTACCATATATGTTATATCTAAGTTTCTGCGGCATGCATGAACAAAATGACCCGCACCAATCCCGTATCCGTCACCATCCCCCCCAACAGCAATCGTAGTAATTTCATGGTTAGCTAAATGGACGCCTAAAGCAATTGGTAATACTCGTCCATGAATCGAGTGAAAACCATAGGCAGAAAGGAAATGTGGAAAATTAGAACTACAACCAATCCCGGAAATAATACATACTTGATGGGGTGGTATTTGAAGTTCTAAAAGTGCTTTTTGAGTAGCACTTAATAAACCATAATCACCACAACCGGGACACCATGTCGGCTTGACATGGGATTTATAAACTTTTAAATCGAGTTGAATCATTTATTTAAAACCTCCTTCGCTTTTTGGACAATTTCCTTTGGGGACCAATAGGTTCCATCATATTTTAACAGTGCGTGTTCTATCCAAATACCTGTTTCTGCACGAATATGCCGTCTCATCTGTCCAGAATAATTACCTTCGACCATCAGTAGAGTCTTGGCATTGTTCAAAATCTTAGAAATTTTTTCACTTTGGAATGGAAAGATGTATCTAATATGTAAACTATTAGCTTTAATACCTTCACGGTTTAATATATCGACTGCTTCTTGAATGGCACCGGTCGAAGATCCCCATCCAACTATAGTGATTTCGGCATCATCGGGACCATAGGTAACGGGTGGTCGAAGCTCTTTTTTGAGATATTCAATTTTTCGACCGCGTTTTTCTACCATTTTTCGGCGAATTTCAATGGCATCCAATAATCCCGCACGCACATCAGATATGAGACTAGAATCTTCGTCATGTTCATCAGAGGCTGCAACATGTGCAAAATTTGGTTCTCCTGGAATAGAACGCGGTGATACACCGGTTTCCGTAAATTTATATCGTAAGTATCTTCCGTCTGGTTCTAATTGTGGTTGTTCTCGTTCATAGATTTCGGGTTCTAAATTTAGTTCTTCAACAGTCTCCCAATGCTCAGAAAGATAGAGATCCATTCCAATAAGAACGGGAATTTGGTATTTTTCAGCCAGATTAAGCGCCTCAATTACGCTTTCATAGGTATCTTTGACGTCTAATGGTGCAATAATTGCGCGTGGATAATCTCCTTGTGAAGCTCCAAAGAGTTGATTCAAATCACCTTGCTCCGTTTGTGTTGGCATTCCTGTCGAGGGTCCACCTCGCATGCTATTTATCGCGACTACTGGAATTTCTGCCATTCCTGCCAATCCAATGGCTTCGGTCATTAATGAAAAGCCACCGCCAGATGTAGCACACATGGAACGAACGCCAGCAAATGATGCTCCGATTGCTGCATTAATTACTGCTAATTCATCTTCCATCTGTTTAACTACAAGGTTGTATTTTGCCGCATGAGCTGCTAGAAAATGGAGTATTGAGGTGGCGGGTGTCATGGGATAGGCAACATAAAATTTTAATCCACCAGCCATTCCACCTAATGCGGCTGCTTCATTACCGGAAATAAGCATTTTAGGTGGATTTTCACCAAATTTAACATTATGTGGGCACTGTGGTAGTTGTGCACCCAATTCATAGCCTTCCTTGGCAACACTAAGGTTCATGTCAACTACATCTTTGCCTTTTGACGAAAAAGTTTCATGGATTCTCTCTTCTAAAAGCTTAAAGTCAAGTCCTAAAAGTCGCATGACGACTCCTAAAGCCACCATGTTTTTAAGAACTTTAAGTTTTATATCATATTTACGGGCAGTAGCAACTAGTGGAAGTGCAAAGGACTGAACTCCCTTAGGTAATTTGTTAATATCAAACTTTAGTCGCTCATCATGGATTAGAATTCCACCATCTCTAAGTTCAACCCCGTAGGTTTCTGCCGCTAAACTATTTAATGCTACTAAGATGTCAATACCGTCACCTTTATTTTTAACGGGCTTATTTGAAGCGCGGACATTCCATCCAACCAGTCCACCTCTAATTACAGATTGATAGTAGCGTAAACTGTGAACATATAGTCCTTGTCTGCTACAGATTTTTGCCAAAGTTTCGCCCATACTTGCAATTCCATCGCCGGCGGCACCACCAACTCGAATTATGAATTCATCACGTGTCATTTCAAAAATCCCCTAAAATCTCGAATTTTTAACAAAAAACTTTCT